>JASJDX010000362.1 GCA_030064975.1 Pleurocapsa sp. MO_192.B19 | reverse complement strand
CTCCTAATTTATGAGGAAGAAATAAAAACGCTCATTCAATTTTTGAATCCTCTTGCTTTAGCTGGAGGTATACTTCTGACTTCTGACTTCCTATTTCTGACTTCGGTGAAAATGATGGAATTGTTTCTACAACAGGTTTCTACCGATTTTGACCAGTATTTTATTATCATGCAAGTCGATCGAGCTTCTTGGCATATCTCCGACAAATTAAACCTTCCTGACAATATTCGTTTAATTCCCCAAACTCCTCGTAGCCCTGAACTCAATCCTGTTGAACACCTTTGGGAAGCCATTCGCGAGAACTATTTCTACAATGAAGTATTTGAGTCTCTTGAGAAAGTCATCGATACTTTATGTGAAGGTCTCAACTTTTTCAACTCGGTTCCTGAACAGCTTAAATCCATGACTTACTTCCCTCATCTGAGAATTACGTTTTAGAACGCAAATTGGTATCGGTACGGTAAATGCAGAAGTTACCGATACTTCTATTCCTGTAAAAGTTGAGATAGAAGATTTAACTCCAGGTACAGATTATTATTACCGCGTCACTGATGCTGCTGGGGATACAGAAGTGGGCGAGTTTAGTACTTCTGCGGAAATTGGTACTAATGCAGGATTGCGCTTTGGGGTTGCGGGAGACTGGCGAGGAGAACTCGCACCCTATCCTGTTATTAGTAATGCCGATGAAAGTGATCTAGAATTTTTTGTCGAACATGGCGACACTATCTACGCTGATTTTGGTTCAGATGCGGTACTCAATCCCGACGGCACACAAAAAGAACAGGTAGAAACCATCGATGAATATCGCGCTAAACATAGTGAAGTATATCAAAGCCGTTTAGGAAGCAATACTTTTGCCGATCTAAGAAGTTCTACTTCTATTTTGGCAACTATTGACGATCATGAAGTAATCAACGACTTTGCAGGTGGTGATAATGCAGCCAATGATGAAAGAATTCCCGAAACTGAAGGTTTAATTAACGATACCGAACTATTTGAAAATGGCTTACAAGCCTTCCAAGAATATAATCCCTTGCGTGATGAATTTTATGGCGAAGTTGAGGAAGAAGTAACTTCAGAAGAAAGAAAACTCTATCGCTTTAATACCTATGGTAGCGACGCAGCTACTTTTGTTTTAGATAGTCGTTCTTTCCGCGATCCTGGCTTGACTCCTCCTGAAGATATTAACAATCCTGAAGAAGTTGGACGGGTTTTAACCGAATCTCTTACTTTAGATCGCACTTTACTCGGAGAAACACAATTTGAGGATTTAAAACAAGACTTACTCACAGCCGAATCAGCGGGTATTACCTGGAAGTTTGTTATGCTACCCGAACCAGCCCAAAACCTATTCCCTGGTATCAATGTTGATAGTTATGAAGGATATCTCAATGAACGGGCAGAACTTCTTGGCTTTATTGAAGAGAATAATATCGATAATGTTGTCTTCGTTGCTGCTGATGTTCACATGACAGCGGTAAACAACCTCACCTATCAAACCGAACCCTTCGGCGAACAGATTCCTACTAGTGTATTTGAAGTTACCACAGGCGTGATCGCTTTTGATCAACCCACAGGGGAAATTTTAGGAGACTTGTTTACGGCGGATAATCCCGAACTTGCAGCCACTTACAATTCTCTCCCCGTCGCACCTGATTCAGATGATTTACCTGATGACAGGGATGATTTTGTTAAACAAGCCATCAACGACACCCTGTTAACACCCCTTGATTTCGATCCTCTTGGCTTAGATAACAACTTACCCCAAGCAGAAGGATTAATTGATGCAGAATTAATCCAGGGAGATTATTACGTTGGACATACTTATGGTTGGACAGAATTTGATATCGATCAAGAGACTCAACAACTGCGAGTAACTACCTATGGTGTTGATGCTTATTCTGAAGAAGAGATACTAGCTAATCCTAACGCCATTAATGAATTAGAACCTACTGTTGTCAGCGAGTTTGTAGTTAATCCTCAAGAGGATACAGAATCAGATGCGGGATTTACTTCTGTCTTTGGTACTTTAGAAGCTGACACTCTCGATCTTACAGAAACTCAAAATCTGGTATTTGCAGGAGAGGGTAATGACACGGTAAATGTATCTAATGATAATAATCGCATCTATGGTGATGGTGGTAATGATACTTTCTTCTTAGGTACTGGCGATTATGTTGTCGGTGGAGAAGGCGCAGATCAATTCTGGGTTGCGAATACAGAATTGCCCGATACTGCTAACCGCATTGCTGACTTTGAATTAGATAGTGATGTAATTGGCTTCCAAAACTTGGGTATCGGTTTTGATGATTTAACTTTTACTCAGGATGGTAATAACACTTTGATTGCTGTTGAAGAAGAAAATGTAGCGATTTTAAAAGGAGTTGATGCTGATACTTTGACAAGCGATCGCTTTGTATTTGCTTAAATCTAACTATTTTAGAGAATGTCTGAAAAGTCTTGCCTTAATTACTTTTTGGATGTTCTCTCAATCTAAAAAATACTACCTAAACTGCTTAATTAAAATTCAGCCAACCAAATAAATCTGCTGTTGAAAGTTGCCAACTGCCTAAAACTCCTAAGACTAATAAAATATCGTTATCTGCTTTAACTATAGGAGTCGAATTAGGCTCAAAAATTACCACTGATTCATCCTCAGGATCGATTAACCATCCTAATTTCGTTCCTTGACTCAAACAAAAAGTAATTTTTCTAATCACTCGATTTGCCGATTGATCGGGAGATAATATTTCAACGATCCAATCTGGAGGAATCTCAAACTTATTGGCGATTCTGCCATTAGGTTCTAGTGGAATATTTTGCCACTCAAAGACTGCTAAATCAGGGACAATAGAACTTCCTGCAAAGGTGCAACGTAATTCAGGAAAGGCACAGGCTAATCTTTGTGGTTTACCCGCTTGATTAATCGCCGTGACTAAATTAGCTTGCAAAACACTATGTTCTCCTTGTGGCATTGGCTTTTGTAATATTTCTCCTGCTAGATATTCTTGTTCTGGCTTTGTTTGCGTAAGTTCCAAGAATTCTGCCAATGTCAGTTTAGATATAGTCTGGTTGGGTATATTCATTTTATTTTTGACTATATATTCTCTATGTATGATGATAGCTATCTGAAGTGTAATGTTGAGATAAATAATACTAAGCTGTTTAGCATTCAATTCGTCAAAATTGCTGAAAAATGCCGATAAAATTGGGACAAATATACTTAGCGACATCTACTTTGTTTGCCACCTCAATCATAAGTAATTCTACTACTGTACTGGCTCAAATAAACCTAGAAAAGATAAATCAACAGAGAGATTACGCGACACTTAACCTTACGAATCGCCATAAACTAGAAATAACAGTACAGGAAACTGAGCAAATTACTCAAGTCCATCGATTAAGAGATGTATCTCCCAAAGATTGGAGTTATGAAGCACTACGTAGCTTGGCAGAGCGATATGGCTGTATTACTGGTTTTCCTGATCAAATCTATCAAGGTAATCAACCACTGTCTCGTTATGAGTTTGCTGCAGGATTTAACTCTTGTCTTGAAAAAATTGAAAGTTTAATTAGCTCTTCTAATAGGGTAAATAGAGAAGATATTGAGATTATTAATCGTCTAGCTCAAGATTTTAGCCAAGAAATCGCTGTATTAAGCAGTAAAGTTGATAATTTAGATAGTCGTTTCACCTTGATTAATGACCATCAATTTTCTACTACTAGCATACTGACTGGGGAAGCAGTTTTTGGTTTAGGTAGCGTATTGACTGGTTCAAAAGATGATGGCGAATCAAACATAGAGCGTGTTCCATTTTTGGGTAATCAGGTGACTTTAGAGTTAGCAACTAGCTTTACTGGAGAGGATGAATTATCTATTGAACTAGAAGCTGCTAATTTACCCGATCTTGCCGATGTTACCGCTACATTTCAAGGGGAATTATCTTTCAGTGGTTCAAATGATAATAACCTTGAGTTAGATTTAGTAGCTTACACTTTTCTTCTGGGAGATAATTTAGAGATAATTATTGGTGCTACAGGTTTAGCTGCTGATGATATCGCCGAGACGATTAATTTTTTTGAGGGAGATAATGGCGCAGACGGAGCAATTTCCAACTTCGGTGGCTTAAATCCTATCTATGAAACGTCTGGTGATGCTGGTTTAGGAATGATTTACGAGTTAGGAGAAACTATAGAAATTAGCGCAGGATATCTAGCTGATCCTGCCAATGAACCTACCGACGAGGGTGGTATATTTAATGCCCCCTACGGTGCGATCGCTCAAGTAATAGTTAGTCCAAGCGATCGCCTGAATTTAGCTTTTACTTATATACACAGTCGCGATCAAAGCGATACGGATACGGGTAGCGATCTAGCTAATCTACAATCTTTTACTGAGGATGAGTTTGACGAAGCCGTACCTACAGTAAGTGACTCTTATGGAGTTGAGTTTTCCTATGAATTGAGTGATTTTTTAGTTATCGGCGGTTGGGGTGGATTATCAAAAGTAACTACTCTATCTACCCTATCAGGAGAAATAGAACGCGGTACTCAAGATGTCTGGAATTGGGCGTTAACTTTGGCTTTTCCTGACCTCGGTAAAGAAGGTAATCTAGGAGGTATTGTTATCGGTGCAGAACCTTGGGTGACAAATTCTAGTATTGATAATCTGGGAGAAGATGAAGAAATATCCCTACATCTAGAAGCTTTTTATCAATATCGTCTATCAGGTAATATTGCCATTACTCCTGGAATAGTTTGGATTACTGCACCTAGTAATAACGATCAAAGCGATGATTTAGTAATTGGCGTAATTCGCACTACTTTGGCTTTTTAGTTTTTGGATGTAACGAAAGCTTAATCTTATCTTGTTAACTTCTTGATTTTTTGCTTCTATGCTTTAGGCATACAACAGATAATTACAAGGTCAAGACATGAAAAGGCGTAGCTTGCTATCATTAGCTGCTATGGGCGGATTAGGATTCACATTGGGAAGTTATCGCTATTTATCTTGGCAATATCCCCTAACTTATAAAAACTGTCCCTCAATCGATTCTCGCAACTCATCTCCTCAATTACGTTTTGCCGTGTTAGGCGATGTGGGTGAAGCTAGTAAAGATCAATACAGACTGGCGAAAACTCTTGGCTGCTATTCAGAGATTAATCCTTTTTCTTTGGTTCTTTTGACTGGAGATAATATCTACGAAAATGGTGAAATTGAGAAAATCCAAGCTACTTTTGAACTTCCATACCAAGAGCTATTGCAGCAAGATGTAAAATTTCATGCCGTATTAGGCAATCACGATATTCGCACCAAAAATGGCGAGGAACAAATTAGCTACGAAAAGTTTAATATGCAGGGACGTTACTATACTTTTAATCAAGGTAATGTAAGATTTTTTGCTCTCGATACTAACCCAGAAGCCCCTTGGCTAGAACAGCTATCTTGGCTAGAACAAGAACTAGCAATAACTCAACAGCCTTGGAAGGTTATTTTTGGGCATCATCAAATTTATTCTTCTGGCAAGTATGGCATTAATACAGAATTAATCGACAAGCTAACTCCGCTATTCTCGCGTTATGGAGTACAGCTATATATTAATGGTCATGAACATCATTACGAAAGAACTAAAGCGATCGCCAGAACGACTTATTTAACCAGTGGTGCTGGTGCTAAACTTCGCCCAGTAGAAAAGTCAGATTGGACAGCATATTCTGTTTCCAAATTAAGTTTTGCTGTAATTGAAGTCTATGCTAACCGCTTAGAAATACTCGGCGTAGGTACTGATGGACAGGTATTTGATCGCGGAATTGCATATATTTAACGTAAGGGATTGAGAATATCTCAGCCAAAGAAAATGAAAATTTTAATTGTGGAAGATGACGATCGCATTGCTAAGCCTTTAGCGGAAGATTTACGACACCAACATCATGTAGTAGAAATTGCTGTTGATGGGGTAGAAGGATGGGAATACGCTCAGGCGATCGCTTACGATTTAATTCTTTTAGATTTAATGTTACCCAAGCTAGACGGTATCAGTCTTTGTAAGCAATTACGTCAATCTCAATGTAATGCTCTGATCCTGATGCTCACGGCTAAAGATACCATTAGCGATAAAATTATTGGCTTAGATGCTGGTGCAGATGACTACTTAGTTAAACCCTTTGATATTGAAGAATTAGCTGCCAGAATTAGGGCTTTATGCCGTAGAAGTGCCGAAACCAAACCACCAGTGTTAACTTACGGAAAATTACAACTAGATCCTGCTAGCAACGAAGTTAATTATGATGGTCAAGCTTTGACTCTGACTCCCAAAGAATATATGATTCTGGAATTATTTATGCGTCAGCGCGATCGCGTTTTTAGTCGCTCAGAAATACTAGATAAGCTCTGGGAATTAGATACAGTAATTACCGCAGATGATCGCACTGTTAGAACTCATATTACTAATTTACGTCACAAGCTCAAGGATGCAGGAATGTCTACAGATTGTATTGAAACAGTTTATGGCATAGGGTATCGTCTAAGTAGCAAAAATAAATAATTTTATAAGTGTGTGATTTTCAGCACGAACTCTGGTTACTTCAAAATTTGCAATGTAACAACAGGTAAATCTTGATCGGTTCTTGATCTTCTTCAAATAGATATAGGTTATCAAGAAAATTGGAGACAAGATTGAGATGGATACTTTATTACCTGATTTTAGCCAAGCCACATTTGAGTCGGGACAGCCTATAGATAATCAATACTTTCCTCTAACCCCTGGAACAGTTTTTTCCTATCAGGGAGAACTATACGATACAGAAGAAATTGTCGAGGAAGTAGCGGAGGAGATTGGGGAAGAAATTGCAGAAGAGATTACAGAAGAATTTGGTGGGGATGAGTTGGATGACGATGATGAAGTAGATGGAGATGATGATTTAGATGAATTAGCGGATGAGATTGAAGACAAAGTAGATGGAATAATCGATCGCCTTGTTGATGATGTTGTTAACGAACTTGGTGATGAGATTGAAGACTTCGATCCAGAAGAGTTAGCCGAAGAAATTGCTGAAGAACTGATTGAAGATATTACCGAAGAACTAACGGGTGAAGAAATCGAGTCAGATGATGACGATGAGATTGATGATTTTGGCGACGAAATTGTTGAAGCTTTAGATGATGGCATTGACATACTTGCAGTAGAAATTGCTGAGGAAATTGCCGACGCACAAGCAGATCTATTTGCTACTGAAAGCAATCAAGTCTTTGTCACCTATGACACTAAAAACATTCTGGGAGTAGATGCAACCGTCGTTCGCGATGTAGAGTGGGATGAAGGCACACTAGTTGAAGATACTTTTGATTGGTACGCACAAGACACAGTTGGAAATGTTTGGTATTTAGGGGAATTATCTACCAGCTATGAATACGACAATGAAGGTAACTTTATTGGTACTAACACCGAAGGTTCTTGGCAAGCTGGGGTAGATGATGCTTTAGCTGGCTATCTAATGGAAGCTAATCCTCAAGTTGGCGATCGCTACTATCAAGAATTTGCTCCAGGTATAGCTGAAGATGAAGCAGAGGTAGTAAGTTTAGATGAATCTGTTTCTATCGATTTTGGCGATTTTGATAACGTACTCCAAACTCGCGAATTTACCCAACTCGAACCAGGGGTGTTTGAATTTAATTATTACGCGCCAGGTGTAGGGCAAATTCTCACCGAGGAAGGCATTACCGAAGCAGGAGGAGAACCAGAACTTTCTCCTGAACTAATTGGTATTTCTGAAATACCAAATGTTACCCTTCCCGCTTTGAGTACGTCTACTTTTGAAGATAGTGCGGCGATTGATAATCCCTATTTCACCCTTTCCCCAGGAACTCTGGCTATATATGAAGAAGATTTCGATCCAGAAGATAGCGAACTCGAACGACATGAAGTTCTCGTTACCGATGATACTAAAGATATCTTAGGTATTACCAGTCGAGTAGTAAGCGATCGCGAGTTTGATAACGATTTACTGACTGACGAAAAGCTATCTTACTATGCTCAGGATAACCAGGGTAATGTTTGGTTGTTAGGGGAGACTGTAACTGAATACGAATATGATGAAGCAGGAAATGTAATCGATATAGATGACTCAGAATCTTGGCTAGCTGGGGAAGGGCAATCTCTTCCAGGTTTGATTATGTCAGCTAATTCCGAAACTGGCACGGCTTACTATCAAAGGTTCGATATTGGCGAAGCCGAAAATCAAGCTGAGATAGTAGAATCTGATGTTTCTTTGACTGTTGATGGAGATACATTTGAGGATGTCATCAAAATTAAAGAGTTTTCTGTACTCGATCCAGAGGAATTTGATTTCAAATATTACGCGCCTGGTGTCGGTTTGGTATTAGAAGAAGAAATACAAGAAGATGAATTAGTCTTTACTTCCGAACTAGATGATACTTACGAAGTCTTAGATTCCTATACTCTGGATTTTGAAACAACTGCTTCGGGAGATGAATTATTAGCAGGAACTAAAATTACCAATCAATACGATTCGTTGTCAGGTTTAACCACTTCTACTCCCAGAGATGAATTCAGCGCAATCATTTTTGATAGCACTAATCTGGCTACAGAAGAATTAGGCAATGTCTTAATCATTTCCCAAGATGGTAATTCAGTTAATGAAGGTACAATTCGCTTCCAGTGGTCGGATGATGTGTTAGTAAATAGTATTAGCGTGCTAGATATTGACGAAGCAGGGGGTTCTATTGCTGCTTACGGTGATGATGGCGATTTACTGCGTACTGTTGCTATTCCTGACTTAGAGGATAATAGTCTGGGACAGGTAGACATTAACACTGCTGAAGTAGCATATCTAGATATTAATCTGGTTGGCAGTGGCGCGATCGCTGAATTGAGCTTTAATTCCTTATCAGAAGTAGAAATATAGAACTTTATTGAAGCTTAATTAAACTTTTCATCGTTCGTTAACTCAGCCATGGTTTTCCTCACACCGTACTTTCCTGGCATAATGCCAGGATTTCTTCTTTGTAAGATTGTTATATTTCTTGCTGCTAATTTTTAAGTCGCTAGTTTTCCTATGTTCCAAAAAACCCGATCGCAGTTAATCTTTGCTTATCTGGGAGTATTAACTGTTATTCTGACCGTATTTACTGCTGCTGTTCGCTTGACATTTACTCGTAGCTTAAACCAACAGCTAAATATTAGATTGGAGAACTTAGCTAAAGCAGCGGCTTTTAATATGGATCTTGAAGAGGGAGAATTAGATGTTGATGATGACGAAATATTAGTCGGACAAGAACAGGC
>JASJDX010000361.1 GCA_030064975.1 Pleurocapsa sp. MO_192.B19 | reverse complement strand
CAGGGTCATCTGGCTGATGGCAGTCGGGTTAGTCCTAGGATTGTTGGGCATATTATTTTGGTTGATTGCCAGTCAAACCTATTATTTCTAGGAGTCGCCACCCGTTGAAAAAGTTTTAGGGGAAGGCGGTTTTTGAAAAAGTTCTATAGTCTTGACTGGTTCTAACACTGCAATTGCCTCATCTAACTATAGACATTTTCGGATAACTGAGTTGATTTGGTAAAGATTTGGTTAACCATTGGTTAACCTGAACTTCCATGCCTCACGTTCGACAAGCGTGAGTGTACCAGGCGCGTTTATCGATTTGAATTAGTTGGGGCGATCGCTCGTGAGATGTCCGTGAAGTACCCTTTTTTTTGCTTGATAATCGGGGCAGCTATTCCCACTGTATCCATAGGGATGAACTGCACATACCAACTCAACACCTCCATAAATTTGACCGTGATGATGTTTACAGATTCGACAAAGGGGTAGAATTAACTTCATGTATGCTACTTCATACATCTCATCTTCTTCTCGTTGCAACCTACTCATTTCTGTTCTTAAAACGTTATCTTTAGCTTTTTAATCTCCACAGACAGTAATAATATTAGTCGAGGAATGAGTAATAAAGGGGGCGAGCGCGCTGCTTGGGAACGGCTATCAAAGGCATATCAAGAGGCTTTGAAGTTAGTTAGTGTTTAACTCTCATAGTTCCCTGGCAGTTACTTCGAGATAGAAAGCACGTTCAGCCGTCGGAGTGTACCAGGCGCGTTTATTGATCTGGATTAGAGAGGTTAAGAAATGTGGTTAATAAAGGTTGATGCAGTGCGATCGCTTCTAACCTAATTAATATAAGCTCTCAAATTCAAGGATATATCAATGTGACTGGCGAGCGCAATTTTAGAGATTCCAAGAAACACCTTTGTTTTAAACCTTTTGCTAATAGTTGGGTGGCTCTGCATCCTCAGCCCAAAGGCATAATTCAATTTGTGGGTAGCTTTTTTATCTTTGGTTCTTTACCAACGGTATTTTACAATCCTCTGTTGCGGAGTTTATACAATCAAGGATATACCATCATCGCTTATCCCTGTTCTGTAATTCCACCGATAATTTGGCGATTAAGACTTGTAGATCACTGGCAAGCATCTATTCGATTATTAACAGAGGAATATGCTCTTAAACAAGAGCTAGTTGCCTATATATTAAAGCAAGGCGATGAAGATTTACTTGAGCTATATCTCAATCAATCTAATTATTTCTGGTTAGGGCATAGTTTAGGTTGTAAGTACATCAGTATTCTAGAAATCATCAGTAGTAATTGGGAAAATATCGAAGATCATCTAGTTCGATGTGGATTTAAACCCGAAGACATAGAGATAATTAAAGCCGAGGTCAAAACCTTAGAATCAGAGAGAATTGCCAGTAATAATCGACTCAATCGCTTTTTAAGCAACAAAGGCAGACAAACAAGTTTTACCAGTAAAAGAGGTATTATCGATCAGCCATCAATTTTTATCGCTCCCGAAATTTACGGTACACGAAATCGTAGTGGTTCGACAATCCCTGGGTTGGATATTTTTCCCACTGGCGAGGAAACACTGTGTTTAATCAATAAAACTACTGATTATTTCAACCTAACAGCCTTAATTGAATTTGAGCGAGACGAAATTTCTTATGACGATGTTAAAGCTTTGAAAGCTGAATTGGAGACTAGAACTGATAGATTAATTTATCAAAAATTCCCAGGTTGTGATTTAAAAATTAAACAACTTAGTAGTATATTTAGTCATTTACAGCCTACTGGCAAAGTTGTTAAACCTTTAGCTAATTGTATAGATAAAATTTTCCATGAGTTGAGGCAAAGAGCTAGCAGCACTTACCAATTTTAGCGAGGTTTCAATAGTTTGAGGCTTGTTATTCAGATAAGTTTAATTGGTACGCGAGGGTTTATTTTCCTTGGCACTGCGATCGCCCTACTTCTCACCTCTAATATCCAAAGTCACCTCAACGTTAATACTTCTCTCAGTACCAATAATTAGCTTAATCAATCACGCATTTTTTACGCTCAAATTATTATGGTTTTGTAACTTGTCTTCACTTTTATCTCTATTTGTCTGTCACACGCCGATAAATTAGATTAATTTTTCACCCTTTAAAACCTCCATTTATCTAAATCAAGGATTACTCTATAGAAGATAAAACACGATTCGGTCAAAACTATTTTGAAACGCTTTTATGAGCAAAATCATCGCTCTGTTTAATCAAGCTGGGGGGGTGGCGAAGACTACCTTAACTATGAACCTCGGCTATCATTTATCAATGCGCCAGCATCGGATTCTTTTGGTAGATATCGATCCTCAAGCATCGCTTACAAGCTTTATGGGCAAAGAACCATCATCGCTAGAGACAACTATTTATGATGCTCTAGTACCAAAAGATGATGAGCAATTCGTATTGCCCATTCACAAAAACTTGCACAGCATGGATTTACTACCATCGAACATCGAGCTAGCCAACGCAGAACAAGAACTAATCTTTGCTGAACTCAGAGAATTACGCCTATCTCAAGTTTTAGAACCAGTTCGAGATAACTATGACTTGATTTTGATTGATTGCCCTCCCTCTTTAGGGATTTTGAGTCATATTAGTTTGGTGGCTGCTAATTATGTACTCGTCCCGATTCAATGTCAATTTAAAGCCCTCAAAGGGACTGATTCTCTACTAAAAACAGTGGCACGAGTTCGCAAACGCTTAAATCCCCAACTTAAAATAGCTGGTTTTATTCCCACCATGTATCAAGCTAGCACCTCTTTAGACAATCGCACTTTAGAATCTATTAACGAGCAGCTAGGTGAGATTGCCACAATTTTTCCTCCCCTACCAAGAGCGACTGCTGTGGCTGAAGCAGCAGAATTGGGAAAACCCCTAGCTCTTTGTTCTAACAAACATAAACTAACACTACAGTTGTTTGACCAATTAGCGCACGCGATGGAGAAAATGTCATGAGTCCCAGACCGAGAAAAAGCACTCTTCCCACATCAGAACGGACTAAACTTAGAAATGTTGCCTTGTTTAAGGATGACGACGAGCCAACAAAACCAAGTGCATCTCCTCAAACTTTACGAATTGAGCAAATTGTTACTTCATCTAGTCAACCCCGACGTTATTTTGACCCAGACAAACTAGAACAGCTAATCCAGTCAGTTCAAGAACACGGTATTTTAGAACCTCTATTAGTGCGTCTTCTAGCTGACGAGCGTTATGAATTAGTCGCTGGAGAAAGACGCTATCGTGCAGCAACAGCAGCAGGATTAACAGAAGTTCCCGTAGTCGTCAAAGAACTAACTGACACAGAAGCCCTACACCTAGCTTTAGTCGAAAACCTGCAAAGAGAAGATTTAAACCCAGTAGAAGAGACAGAAGGTATTTTACAACTGTTAGCTTTGAAGCTAAAACTCGAAACTACAGAGGTTGTTTCTCTCCTCTATCAAATGCAAAATGCTACTGCTGGAAAAATTACTGATAACGTTATCAGTAATTCAAAAATCGAGTCGGTGAATAAGGTTTTTACTGGCTTGGGCAAGATGAACAGGGAATCTTTTACCGCTAACCGCCTACCTTTACTTAGATTACCTGAAGATATTTTAGAAGCCCTACGAAGCGGAAAAATTGAATATACCAAAGCCAAAGCGATCGCCCGTCTCCCCAATGCGGAAATTAGAACTCAATTATTAGAAGATGCGATCGCCAACTCTCTATCTCTTAGTCAAATCCGCTCACTGGTTAAAGCGAAACAAGCACCCAAGCAACAGTCAGAATTAAAAACTCGCTTTGACACTACTTATAAGCAAGCGAAGCAATCAAAACAACTATGGCAAGACCCCAAGAAGAGAAAGAAATTAGAATCTTTGCTGTCACAGTTAGAAAAGTTAATTGAGTCTGAGGTTGGGTGAGAAAAAGTTAGAAAGCCACTTCTTGAGTTAGTTACTCATAATTTATTCTGGGAGGTTTCTTTGTCGGATTTACTGATTAAAAATTGCTCGGTTTTACAACTCGCTCGTGATGGCAGTAGTGCTGAAGTTCTAACCGACCGAGATATTTTGGTACGAGGCAACACCATTGAAACTGTCCAACCAACAAACCTGGTCAACCAGAGCCATTTTCGCACCTGTATAAATGCTAATGGGATGTTAGCCATGCCCGGACTGATTAACACTCACGCCCACGTCCCGATGGTTTTGTTTCGGGGGCTAGCGGAGGATGTTTCCTTAGAAAGATGGTTGAACAATTGTATCTGGCCAATTGAACGTCATCTGACTCCAGAAGATGTTTACTGGGGAATGTTGCTAGGAGCGATCGAGATGATCGAAGCGGGAGTAACCGCTGTTGCCGATCATTATTTTTATATGGACTCTGCTGCCGAAGCCGTAGAGAAAGTCGGTATTCGTGCTAATTTAGGTTGGGCAATGTTTGACTGGATGGACAATTCAATTATCGAGCAAACATCAGCTTTCGTGAGTCAGTGGCAGGGGGCAGCTTGCGGTCGCATTCGGACGATGATGGCTCCCCACGCTCCCTATACCTGTAACGACGATTTTTTGAGAGCTACAGTCAGAGCAGCAGAAAAACTGGGGGTAGGAATTCACATCCACGTTTCGGAAACCAAGCAGCAGACTCAAGCTAGTCGGCAGAGTCGCGGATTGACACCAATTCAGGTACTCGAACGAACTGGAGTTTTATCAGTGCCGACAATTTTGGCCCACGCTTGTGGTGCTTTGCCCGAAGACATCGAGATTCTCACTAAATATCGAACGGGAATCGCTCATGCTCCCAAGACTTATCTCAAGCTAGGGATGGACATAGCACCAGTGACCGAGTTTCGACAGGCTGGAGTGCCGGTAGGATTAGCTACGGACGGAGTTGCCAGTAATAATACTCTAAACCTTTGGGAATCGATGCGATTGTTGGCGATGATGCAAAAATTTCTTCAACGAGCGCCTGAAGTGTTGTCCGTTCCTGAAGCTCTTTATCTGGCCACAGTTGAAAGTGCCTGCGTTTTTGGTCAGGGCGAGCAGTTGGGAAAACTATCATCGGGATATCTAGCCGATTTAATTTTGCTCGATCTCGAAGGAGTACATCATCAGCCCAACCATAATATCCCTGCCAATCTGGTCTATAGTTTGCGACCTGAAGATGTGCAGACTGTAATCATTGATGGTCAGATCGTGATGCGCTCGCGCCAAATTCTGACAGTAGACAAGACTGAGGCGATCAAGCGGGTAAGGTCAAATCTAAACCGACTTGCTTTACGGCAAAAGGAAAGTTAATAACTAGCAGGGCAATGATTAATTAGTTTTAGATACGTATTTTTGACTCTATCAAACAACAAAAAACCTCGGCGCACATACCAAGGTCAAGTAGGAGAAATCTAATGTCGATGAGAGATGAGAAACTAAAACCCTTAGCTAACAGCAAAGGAAATGAAAACTATAGCTGTAACGAATAGAGCAGCGAGCGCACCTTGAACTATGTAGCGTTTTTGTTCGTAAACTGCTGGATATTCTTCGTAAGTTACTTTGGGTTCAACTGCGTAGTTGTTTAGAACTCCGTTGTCTAATTGAGTGGTATACATAATTGTTTAGCTTATATTTACTAGATTATGTAAATTAATGTAACAAATATTATTTATTTTTGTAAAGATTATCTTGACAAAGAGTTGCTTCATTAGTTAACAGATAGACTTATAGTTCATTTGTGTTGAAAACACATTCCAACAAGCATCAATTTTTCTAGAGGAATTGAGTAAGATGAAGATTTCAATGGGAGCCGACCCTTATGGTTTCAACCTCAAGGAAGCGGTCAAGAAACACTTAGAACAGAAGGGTATAGAAATAGAAGATTTAGGAGTATGTAACTCCACCCAAGAAACTCCTTATTATCAAGTGGCTTCTGAGGTAGCTAACCGAGTAGGAAATCACCAAGCTGACCGTGGTATCCTCGTGTGTGGTACTGGCATGGGTATGGCAATTATTGCTAACAAACATCCCCATGTTTATGCTGCCGTGTGCGAGACTGCTTACGCCGCTTCTAAGTCACGGTCTATCAATAATGCCAATGTCCTGACTCTAGGAGGATTTGTTACCACACCTGAGATAGCCCGAGAGATTGTAGATATATGGCTCAACACCGAGTTTACCGAGGGATGGGAACCGCCTATTCAAGAATGGTTGCACAATTCTATGAAGGATATTGCACAGCTCGAACAGCAACAGTTTGGAAGTCGCTCAAGTTCTGAGTGAGCTAAAAGTCCCCTTGTTTAATCCGACCAAACAAATTCTTCATGTCTTCGTCTAAGACAAGAATTTCCATAATCGAGCCAATAGCAGCCTCAGTGTCCAAAAGAGCAAAGCGCGTTCCCGGAACACTGCCAGCGCGACCACTTTGAATGATGGGATAACCGTGAGAGGTCAAGTCGCCAACTGCCTTTTCGTAGTCATCGACAATAAATCCCAGGTGATGCATTCCTTCTCCTTTCTTTTGCAGAAATTCCTTGAAAATGCTTTCTCCTCTAAGATGTTCGATTAGTTCGAGTTGAACCTCCCCAGCATACGCAAGAGCAAGATGTATGCGGAAATTTCCCTGTTGACCCCGGTAGGTCAAATCCTCGAACTGTACATCTTCAAATAAGTAAAATCGGGGTACTCCCAAATGCTCATTAAAAAACTTTTGACCAGCTTTTATGTCCTTAACCACAAAAGCGATTTGGCTACATCCCGAGGCGATATAAGCTGTTGGTGAATCTGTAATCATGTTATTCTCTTAGCTCTCTTCTCAATTGGCGTTGATCAGTACGAGTGCTCGTTTCTTCTTAGGGAAGTTAAAGTTTCCTGCTGCACTTTAAGAATAAGTTTGGATTAAAATTAAGCGAGCGCTTATTCTCTTATCCTGATGACTTGAAAGAAATACTAAATTAGGAAGAAAGTCTAATTTATTTTCATTCACGGTCAACGGGTTGAATGTTTTTCTGTTTCTAGCAAGGAGAAACGACTATCATCTAACTAGATTATCAACACACTGCTCGCTCGCGCTACAATCAACTCTGCGAGTTGTGCGGAAAGGTAACGCAACGCTCGATCTTGCTACACTGACTATTGAATCGATATCAGAACAAATGTTCCATGAATGCACCAACCATTTCTGCACCGTTATCATCTCTGACGGGAGTTATCGAACGAATTACTTTTCACTCAGAAGAGTCGGGCTATACCGTGGCGCGGTTGAATACGGGTAATGTCAAACAACTAACTACCATTGTGGGCAGTTTTGCCAACATCCAAGCAGGACAGACCCTACAGCTACAGGGAGTTTGGGGCGAACATCCCCAATACGGTTCACAGTTTCAAGTTGTTCAGTACCATGAGACTAAACCAGCTACGCTGACAGGAATTGAGAAGTATTTAGGTAGTGGTTTAGTAAAGGGAATTGGACCCGTTACCGCTAAGAGGATTGTCAAGCATTTTGGATTAGAAACCTTAGAGATTATTGAGAATCAAATACACCGCCTGTCGGAAGTGCCAGGGATTGCCAGCAAACGGATTGCCATGATTTCTGCTACCTGGGAGGAACAAAAATCGATTAAGGAAGTAATGATCTTTCTTTCTGGTCATGGTGTATCTACTACCTATGCAGTCAAAATATATAAACAGTATGGGGAAGAGGCGATTGGCGAAGCCAGTACGCGGAGCGTAATCGCTACTGTTACGACAAATCCCTATCAATTAGCCATTGATATTTTTGGTATTGGGTTTTTAACTGCCGATCGGATTGCCGTGAATGTAGGGGTTGCTCCAGACTCTAAGTTTCGCTATCGGGCAGGAGTGCTTCATGTTTTAGATAAAGCCAGTGAGGACGGACATTGTTATTTACCCGAATCTAAGATCGTTCCTTTTACTCGTGAGTTACTGACCACAGAGGAACATCAAGCCGAGTCAGAAGCGATCGCCAACATACTCAAGGAGATGGTGACTGAAGAACAGTTAATTAAAGAGTTAGATGATGAAATACTCTACTACAAGCCCACTTTCTTCTACTCCGAACAGCATTTAGCCAAATTATTTCAACAGAAGTTGGAAGCCAGTATTGATGTCGATAAAGATAGAGTTCTACGCTGGATTAATCGCTTTACCGCCTCTAACCAAATCGAACTATCTCCCCAGCAATACATAGCGGTAGAAACGGCAGCCAACCAAAAGGTGATGATTCTTACTGGTGGCCCTGGTACGGGCAAAACTTTTGTTACTCGCACTATCGTGACTCTTTGGAAGGCTATGGGTAAAAAGATTGCCTGTGCTGCACCGACAGGGAGAGCAGCTAAAAGATTAAAGGAAATGACGGGCATTGAAGCCAAAACTCTGCATCGGCTGTTAGAATTTGACCCAAGTAAGATGGGTTTTAAACGAGATGGGGATAACCAACTTAACTGTTCTGCAATCGTAGTGGATGAATCTAGTATGGTGGATTTGTTTATGGCTCATTCTCTGCTCAAAGCTATACCTAAAGATTGTTTGCTACTAATGGTTGGGGATATCGATCAGTTGCCGTCTGTAGGTCCAGGGAATGTCCTCAAAGATTTAATCGCTTCAAAAGAAATTCCCGTTGTGCGTCTGACTCAAGTTTTCCGTCAGGCTGCGACTAGTGCCATTATCACCACTGCTCACCAAATCAATCGAGGCTCATATCCCCAATTAGAAAAGGTTTCAATGAAGTCTACTTCTGATTGTCTCTGGCATTCTGGAGGTACAGAAGCAGAACACGGAGTACAAACCATCTGTGAGCTTATCGAACATTACATTCCCCAGGCTGGTTTTAATCCTGCTACTGACGTACAGGTGTTATGTCCCATGACTAGGGGTTTAATTGGAACTCGTAATTTAAATAAGGTACTCCAACAACTAATTAATCCTCCCAGTGAAGCCAAAGCAGAATTAGTCAGAGGAGATAGTATTTTACGGACTGGGGATAGAGTGATGCAGTTAAAGAATGACTACAACAAAGAAGTATTTAATGGTGACTTGGGAATAGTTAGGGCAATTGATCAAACCGAAAAAGAAGTCACTATCGATTTCGATGGTCGTGATGTAGTCTATGACTATGCAGACTTGAATGAAATTACTCTAGCTTGGGCAACTTCGATACATAAATCCCAAGGGTCGGAATATCCCGTTGTAATCCTTCCTCTTTATACTCAACACTATATTATGTTGAGTCGGAATTTATTTTATACAGGTATTACTAGAGCTAAGAAGTTGGCTTTGATTGTTGGTTCGTCAAAAGCGATCGCTATAGCTGTGAAACAAGTTAAACAACAG
>JASJDX010000360.1 GCA_030064975.1 Pleurocapsa sp. MO_192.B19 | reverse complement strand
TCTACACCATAGGTTTCTCTGATTGTGTAGGGGAAATTGAAATCTAGTTTCCAATCCTGGGCATCAGATTCTGCTGTCAAATTTACTTCTAGTTTGTATCCTCCATTCCAATCTTGGGGACCCGCTTTTCTCACAAATTAAGTTGAAAGCCAAATTTAAAGCTTAAAAGTTGAGGATTTTTTCTAACAAGAGAAATTTGAGATGCTGGCGATCAAAAATCAGGCTAAATTGTGAGAAAATTCAACAAAAGAACCTAAAAATTCCGTCATTAAAAAAAATTAACTATGACAAAATAAATGACAATTAAGCAACAGCCATTTAAGAAACTATTCAATTATCTTGCTTGATAATTAAAATTATCCAGAATCAGGAATAGCTTGAATTCTTGAGTAAGCAATACCTAAAATATCTTGGTATGGGCAAGCAGTAGCAATAGCGATTAAAATTCTTCTACAACTAATAGTTATTCTCGCTCCTAATTTAAGGAAAGAAAGACGAATTGTTCCAACTGTAGCTTTAGCAAAAGAGGTTTTAGATAAACAGTTTTGACGGAAAGCTTGCATCAAAACATAAGCCATTGAAGATAGCCAAAGTCTTAGTTGATTACTGCTCATAGTTTGTGTTGAAGTGCGGTCAGCAAACAAATCAAGTTGTTGCTCTTTAATTCTATTTTCCATCTCCCCTCTTGGACAATATTTCTTTGCATAAAGTAAAGATGGTGGTATCGAAGATGCAGGTAAAGATGTAACAATGTGACGCATTTGTGAGCCTTTGCTACCATAACAAACTTTGGTAACAACTCTTCTACTTCGACTCCAGGATTTTTGTGTTTTATAGCAAAGTGAACGATACCAAATTGCTGAGGGAACTAATTTTTTTACTTCTTCTAATTCTTCATCGGTCGAAAAGAAGGTCTCCATTAGTTTAGTAACAGGTTTCAGTCTTGATTCATAATCAGCCTTGGCTTTTTCTATAATATCGGAAGCTCTTAATTCTAATTGATTATTAGTTGCCATTGCTAATACATAATCAACTTTTTTTTTAGCTTCACACCATGCCATAATATCTTCACGAGAATAAGCACTATCCCCTCTAATTATGATGTGAACATCTTGCCATTTTTCTCTAATTAATCCAATTATTCTTTGTAATTGTTCTAATGCACCTGATGCTGGGTCAACATTTGAAGAACGAAGTTTTGCTACCAATAAATGATGACCACAAAAAATGTATAAAGGAGCATAACATCCCCCATGATAATAAGGGTTAAAAAATGCTCCTTCTTGATTGCCATGAACTTGGTCATCGGTTACATCCATGTCTAAAACAATTTCTCTCGGTGGCTTTTTATAAGAAGATAGAAATATCTCCACCAAAGCTTTTTCAATTTCTTTAGGGTTATGCTCGATTTTATGGTAACGGCTTGACTCTTGATTAATAATTGTTTCTGGGCAATACTCTAGTCGATTAATTGTACTTTTCCCAGCTAAAATTCTTTGATTTGATTTAATGAAGCTTAGTTTTCCCAGAGCGATTGCCAAAGCTGGATCGTAACGCAATTTGTCATGGTCATTTACGTCTTCGTAGCCTAAAACAATAGCATAAACTCTTTGTGCCAATAATTGATGAACTGAATAATTTGTATAAGATGAATCGCGATAATCTCGAAAACATTTGGCAAATTTTGCTGTTATTTTCAGCTTTTTATCTAGCTCTGCCATCAAAACTATTCCTGCATCTGAGGTAATTCTCCCTCCATTAAAATCAGCTATTACTTTTCTTCCTTTTATACTTCCAAGGTTTAATTCATTAGGCAGACGCTGTATCGAACTGAGAGTCATTTAAATAGATAAAATATAATTATTTTTATTCGTAAATTATATCTGTTTTTGGACTTATTTATCTAGAAAAATCTAGGGAAAAACTTAATATATTTGCGTCAATATTATGCCAAGTAAATTGCTTTTTGTTCAAACTTTAATTGATTCTGATTCAGGTTGGAACTCTTTCCAACAGACTGTCGTTTGACAGCAGCCGTGGACACCAGGGTCAAACCTAGACTTGGTAAGGCTTCTGTTCATAGCGATCGCTTTTTTGTGAGAAAAGCAGGGTATGTGATTGGTTTAAACAATCAGTGAACCATAAGTGTAATAGGGAGAAAAACTTATGAGTTTAGTAAAATCACCAACAGCAACTTTAGAATTAGTTACAGAAGATAAAATCGATAATTTGTTAACTAAAGATAATATACCTAAAAGACTTGAAGCTAGAGGCTTGACAATGAATTTAAGACCCTTTTCCCTTTAACCTTTCCCCTTTACCCAAATACCACAGTTGAATTACTGAATTACGGGCTAGGTGCAAGATCTCAGTAATAGAAGAAATCAGTCAACGTCCCAATACAAATCTAACTCCAGAAATAATTCAAGTACGCGATCGCGCTAAAACGTCACTAGATGCGGCGAACTATGCGCCTTTCTGTTTAAGTTGTGTAGCGCAGTCAGTACTTCAACAAGCTAGTTGTAGTGGTGGAAAATCTGAACGATTTAATTTGACTCAAGAAAACGAGTCTACTATTGGTCAACGACTTCATAGCCTTGGACGTGAGGCTTTACACAACAATCTCAAACTCGCTCACACTTTATTAACTCAAGGAAAATCTACCGAACAAGTTTTGGAGGTGATGATGCCCTCATAGTTATTTTTACTCGGCTCAACCCTCTTTTAATTGAATAACCTTCCAAGTCGTGTCAAGAACCTACTGGAGAAGAAAAATTCTAATTCCCATCCGATTTTATTGAATCCTAGCTTAGAATATCCCCGACAAATTTGACTGGCAAGCTATGAAACAACCTCCAAAAATGACAAAGGATAGCTCATATTGGCAGCGAAACCGAGAATATTGCGATCGCGATGTTCGTATAATAATTCCCCCTCAGCACTAAATAAAAAAGTTCCCCCCCGTTGAGTTAGATAAGTGGCATCAGGGACATAAGTATTCCAGTTACTTAACACCTCAGTCATATTTTTGAGTCTGAGGGTTGCTAGTTCAAAAGGACGCTGAAAACCTTGTCCCCCTGCTAGTTTAAACAATGAACCTTTGATATTGGGTAAGGGAGTCTCTTTGATAACTTCGTCGTTAGAGATTAATTGGGGTGCTTGGCGATCGCCTTTATAACCTCGAAATACTTCGGAAAGCGTCCCTGGACTACCAATCCCAGCGCACATCAACATTAAATTGATAAAAGCATTATATTTGGCTGATAATAAGGGTATCTTCCAGGATAATCCTTGATAAAGTCCTAATTGACGATGAGTTTTGGCTGTGGGATCGACAAATAGACAGTCTTGGGGAAAACCTGTATATTCACAAAACTTTAATCCAGAATTGCGATCGCCAATACCAATAGCTCTAACTGTAATTTCCTGGGCTTGAAGCTTCTCATTTTCTTTTTTTAGCCACCAAGCGTATTCTAAATTATCAAAGTCTCCTAACTGCGACCAAAGCAAAACTAGAGTTGTGCCAGAACTATTGTCTAAAATCGGCTTAATTTCTCCATCACTGACACACTGACATTGGATTTGACTAAGAAGAGAATAAACGTTGTTCATCGATGTGCTATAGCTAATGAGTTTCATTTCTTGAATTTTGGACAAGCTGATTATTCTGACCACAAACGGCGACGTTGTTTTCCTTTAAGACGTTGATGAGTATCTCTAAGCAAAGTTGGGATATCTAACTGTTCTGGACAGCGCGGTAAACAATCACCACAGTCAGTACAGCGATCGCCTTTTTTCCCTGGAAACCAATGTCCTGCATTTTCTAGCATCCCATAACGATATTGTCCATAATCAAGCATTTCGTAAGCGACAGTCAAGTTACGTAATCTCAAAATTTCAGGAATATTAATTTGTTCGGGACAAGGAAGACAGCGATCGCATTGGCGACAAAGATCTGTAGATAAAGTTGTTTCTAAATGTTGTTCTAGTTTCTTAAATACTTCTTGCTCTGCGGTAGTAAGGGGATAATCAGCATCAGCAACTTGAAGAGGAGTTATTAATTGCTCAGGGTTAGCTGCACCAACACTGAGGGTAGTTATACGGCGATCGCTTAATAAAAAACGATAGTTTAATTTTAGAGGAGAAAAAGGAGCGCATAATTCTGTCAGCTTTTCTGGAGGAGTATAAAGTCTTCCTCCCTTATCAGCAGGGGAAATAATAAATATTCCCAGATCTTTTTCAGCGGCCAGAGCGATCGCCCGATAGTTACGTTGGAAAAAGTAGTAATAGTGTAAATTAACAAATTCAAATAAATCTGTCTCAATTGCTGCCAAAATTAAATCCAAGCTACCATGAGTCGAAAAGCCTAAATGTCTAATTTTGCCTTGTTTAATTGCTGTCTGTATCGCCGATAAACAACCATCAGGATTGGTAACGTAACTTAAATGTTCCCAGGTGTTAATGCCATGAAGTGCCAAACAGTCAATATAATCGACTTGCAGCCTAGCTAGAGACTCATCGATCCAGCGACTCATTTGCAGCCTATTTGGTGTGGGAGATAGTTTAGTGGTCAGATAAATCTGCTGACGGGGAATAGCTAAATCTTGTAGTGCCTGTCCCAAATAATATTCACTCTGACCGTATCCTCTGGCAGTTTCCAGATGATTGATCCCTAGAGCGATCGCCTGTTGAATAGTTTGACGGCTGTTTTGGGGAGAAGCCAAACAACGCATCATCCCCAAAGAAAATGCTGATAAATTAAGATTAGTTTTACCAAACCGCCGCTGACGCATTATTTTTCATTCGTCAATTAAATACTTAAATCAGTATTCCATAACCCCAACAATTAAGTCCCCTTAATGTTGCTCTTTATAGCCACCTTTCTTAATCAGTTGTTCTGGACTCAAGCTAGAAATAAATGCTCTAAAAGCTTCTCTTTCAGCATTATCAGCATCGCGATCTACAGGAATTGAAGCATCAGCAATGACTTCTTCTAGTACCCAAATAGGACTATCTGTACGTAAAGCGATCGCCACTGCATCACTGGGACGACAATCTATCTCTTTTTTGATTCCTTTACAGTCAATGCAAAGCACCGCATAAAAGATATCATCTGTTAGGGAATGAATAATAATTCGCTCTAGTTTAATATTACAGTCGTTAAAAATATTAGTAACTAGATCGTGAGTTAGAGGACGTGAGGGACGATGTCCTTCTAAAGCTTTAATAATTGCGTCAGCTTGGTCGTGCCCAATAAAAATTGGTAACGCTCTACGCTCTGAACTATCCTTTAGCAAAATCATCGGACTACGGCTAGCAGCATCTAAGACAATGCCTGCAACTTTCATTTCAATCATGGTATTTGGCCTCTGAAGTAAATAAGATTGGCAGGAGTTAAGAGCGATAGATAGCAATAGATAACAAAATCTAAATGTATCTATCCTTAAATTTAAGTATGTTTTCGATATCTTTCAACCATATTAGGATACAAACACTAGAACAAGGTTGTTCTAAATGCTAATTAAACTAAGCTATCTCGTCACCGAGGCGACTAGTCTGCAGAACGGTACTTGAGATTTTCACCTCATACTGCTCCTCTCTAATCAGGCTCTTAAGTTAGTACCTGAAACTAAGGTGGGTAGGTCATCTATACCATTGCCCATTAGTTTTTTTTAACTGGGCAGTAAATATTCTGTAGACTTTTTTCCCTCCTTTTTGTGAATTCGTAAGCTTTAATTGCTCTAAAATCCTCCTTGGTCTTGACATCGTGGCAATGTTTATGAAATATAGAAATTCGCACACTCTCACGAAATGTTTAGTTATCAAGGTTCTTTTAGACCTGTTAATGTATTAACATTTGATCGTAACCAAGTTAGTCTAGATGTACTATTTAATAGTACATCTAGACTAAACAAATCGCACCTGTTTAATCACAGTATGCCTCAGTTTTTTACTGTTGCCTGTACTATTCAAAAAAAAATAATAGTTGAATTAAATTATTAAAGTTACAGAAATAAAATAATGTTCACAGGTCTAGTGCAATCTTTGGGTTCTATTGAGAGCTATAGTCAAGATTCATTTAAAATTTCAGTGATTGGAAGCTCTTATGAAGTAGTAATGTCAGATTTAGCTATTGGCGATAGCGTTTCTGTAGATGGAGTATGTTTAACCGTAGAAACAATTTTAGACCGAGGTTTTATTGCCACTGCTTCTCCTGAAACTCTAGATAGAACGACTTTGGGCGATCGCGATCGCGCTGCTAAATATGTCAACCTCGAAACTTCTCTTCGTATGGGAAACAAAATTGGCGGACACTTTGTTACAGGACATATCGATGGTATTGGCTGTTTAATTGAATCGATATCTACTGCTACTTCTTGGGAGATTCGTTTTGGTATGCCCATAGCAATGCCCGATCAATGGCAAGATAGAATTGGTCGCTATCTAGTTTCTAAGGGAAGTATTGCCGTTAATGGTATTAGTCTTACTATAGCTGACTGCGCTCCTGACGGTAGTTGGTTTACCGCCGCCGTGATTCCCCACACCTATGCCGAAACTAATCTCAGCTATCTTCAAGCAGGAAATTTGGTCAATCTCGAAAGTGATATCTTGGGCAAGTATGTCGATCAGCTAATTGGTCATCGTTTACCTACAAGATCTCAACCAGAAGCTATTAGTTTATCGTTTTTGGCCGAACATGGTTATGGATAAATAATTAATAATTGATAATTGATATGCAAATGAAAGAGCAACAAAAGAATGTTAGGCGCAAATCTTGTTATCAATGTGAAGGAAAAGGATATTTGAATATTAGAGACTGTAGTGGCGAAATACAGCGTACAGAAACCTGTTCTTTTTGTTCAGGGAAAGGATATACGGATAAGTCATCAAGTATTGGTAATTATTAACTATTAGACCTCTTCCATAAGTCTCCAAAACTTTAGTTATGTTAACGGAGTACTTATCTGAACAGAGGTCTACTTCACAAAAAGCGAGAACTGCTATAGTGGCTTGATCTAAGCTAAACTCTACTAGTAATGTGCGATTTTAAAAGCTTTTGTTTACCTTTTTTATTAAATTCAATACACAAGCGGATGAGATAAATAATCGCCATTAAACTCAGTAAGCATAATCCAATTCCCGTAAGCTTTGTCCAGCTATCTGACATTAAACTCCAGATATGGATCAGGAGCAGTACCATTACTACGTAAGTAAGATTATGTAATGTCTTCCAGCTTTTTTTCAGGGTTTTAATACTAAATTTATTAGAAGTGATTGCTAGTAAAGTAAAGATAATAAAAGAAGATATGCCAGTGTAATAAATAAAGTATGTATTAAGGCTTAATAAATTAATTTCTTTCTGTGAAATAGTAACTGTAGTATGAATAGTAGCCAAGAAAAAGGTCGCTAATCCTGTATTTCGTCTATTTTTAAATAAAAACTTGATAAATTTGAGTTTTTTAGTGTCAGGAAAAACTGTAGTTAAATTTGTAGGAATTATAGTACCTATATAAGTGATTAATGCTAAAAAACCAGAAATAGAAACAAGAGACATAATTTAAAAAAACTAAATATTTATACTTATAAAGCAAATGTATCATGTATAAATAATATCGGCATTACTACTTACGTTTTTGTACATAATTTGTACACAATTTTTATATTGTCTTCATCTACTCTTGATAGTAATCTGTCAGTATAACTTGCTAATTATAGTGCAATTAAGTAGTGAAATTAAGTACTTTTATTTAAGTACATCTAATACTCTATACTTTACCCATAAGTGCTGAAATAGTTATGAGAGAAGTATTGTAGTCATAGCCGAGTCAGAGGAATTAAATCAATGCAATCTTGGGTCAGAAAAGAACTTAAGTATGCTGCTCTACCAGACAAACATTGAATAGACTAAAGAGATCTTTAAGCTAATAGCTTTTTTTAAAGCTGTTAGCTGTTAGCTGAAAAAATAATCATTAGCTATATATACTTTTGCTTTTATTCTTTATCGAATAAATCAGTTATTATTTAATCTCCAAACTGTTGCTGAAAGAATTCGGTAAATAGTCTTATTTTAGTAGTTAGATGTCGATTTAACGGATAGATAAGACAAAGAGTAATTTCTGGTGGCTGATAGTCGGGCAAAATAATCGCTAGAGTTTGTCTTTCTAGTTCTTGTTTGATAATGAACATCGGTAACAGGGCAATACCTAAACCTTGTACTGCTGCATCCTTCAATACTTCACCATTGTTGGAACAAAGTACTCCATTGACTGTTATCTGATATTCTTGCTTTTTACCAATCAGTTGCCATTGGTTTCCTCTGACTAAATGCCCATAATGTAGACAGGAATGCTGACTAAGTTCTCTGGGATCTTGAGGAATACCATTTTTTTTGATATAGCCAGGAGAAGCGCAAAGAACTCTGGGAACAGGTGCGATCGCCTGATAAACCCAACTCGGAGATGTTTCTGGTTGGGCAATTCTAACGGTTAAATCATATCCTTCGGCAAGAGGATCGATAAAGCGATCGTCTAGGGTTAGCTGTACTTGTAACTCTGGATATTGAGCCGTAAAATCGGCGATCGCCTTGCTTAAATATAAAGTACCAAAAGACATGGGCGCATTAATTTTGAGCGTTCCTTTGGGTTCGGTTTGTAACTGTGATACCGCAATTTCTGCTGCTTCAACTTCCGCCAGGATATTAACGCATCGTTCATAAAAAGCTAATCCTGTCGGTGTAGGGTTAACTTGACGGGTGCTGCGTTGCAATAGCTGCACGTTCAATTCATCTTCTAAATTGATTACCAGCTTATTTACCGTCGATCTCGACACTCCCATCTTTCTGGCAGCAGCGGCAAATCCTCCTGAAATTACTACCTGAGTAAAGGCCCGCATACTAGCAAATTTATCCATAGATTGTAGAAAAAATAGATACAATATGTCTAATAAATATTGTATTGTCTTTTTATAAGATCTAATTCATAATAATAAGTAAGGTAAAGATAAAAGACTCAAATAAAGGAGGTAAAACTAGATGATTACCATTCGTCCCCAAGATGAAAGAGGTGTCGCTAACTTTGGTTGGCTAGACAGCAGACATACCTTTTCTTTTGGTAGTTATTACGATCCTAAACACATGGGTTTTGCCAGTCTGCGAGTCATTAATGAAGATAAAGTACAACCCGCCAAAGGTTTTGGCGCTCACGGGCATCAAGATATGGAGATTATTTCTTATGTCCTCTCAGGCGAATTAGAGCATCGAGATAGTATGGGCAATGGCTCGGTAATTCGTCCAGGGGATGTACAACGGATGTCCGCAGGTACAGGGGTTAGACACAGCGAATTTAACGCTTC
>JASJDX010000018.1 GCA_030064975.1 Pleurocapsa sp. MO_192.B19 | reverse complement strand
GCCTACTGCATCTGTTCCCACTGTATTGGAAATACTTCCATCATCGAGAGTAATTGATTCAGAGGCATTAATGTCAATTAAACCACCATTCCCTTGCCCCCTTGTACTGGCAGAAATTAAACCTTCATTAGTCAAAGAGATATTAGATGTAGTAAGATTGAATTTTCCACTATTACCTACAGCATTTGTTGTCACAGAATTACTAATAGTAGCATCGTTGATAATTATTGATTCAGAGACATTAATTGAAATTTCACCAGCATTTCCTTGTCCGAAAGTGCTAGCAGAAATTATCCCTCTATTCGTTAAAGCTAAATTGGCTGCAGTAAGATTTAACTCGCCAGCATTTCCTTGTCCAAAAGTACTGGTAGAAATTATCCCTCCATTCGTTAAAGTTAGATCAGCAGTAGAAATGTTTAATATTCCTGCATTACCTACTACATCTGTTCTTACCTGATTTAAAATATTACTATTATCCAAAAGTAATTCTTCAGAAATATTAATTGTAATATCTCCAGCCCTAGCATCAGAATTACCTGATTCTTGTCCTATACCTGCACGAAGAATACTGTTTTCTAACAACTCTAAATTTTGAGCACTAACATTAATAAAACCTCCACCGCCAGAAGCAACCTCAACTAAAGAATCATCATATAAAGAAATATCTCCTCTAGTTACACCTTCGGGAAAAACAAGATTTCTATTTTCATTAATTTCTACTTCTCCAGTATCCTGCCAACTTCCTAACTCAATTCCTCCTCCTGGTGCTATTAAACTACTTCCTGTTAAATTAATATCACCACCCAATAAAACTAAATTTTCTCCTTCAGACATAATTAAATCTGCCCTACTTTCTATATCTCCTACTGCTTGTTCTTCAATTTGATTAAACAAATAAGCAGAAGGATCGATAGTTAACAATTGCGGTATTTGAGGATTGATCGCATCAAAACTACCTCGATCACCAAACTCAATTCCCGTCGCGGTAGTAGCAGCAAACGAACCGCCTACATCTAAGCTAGCATTTTCACCAAACAAAATTCCATTAGGATTGATTAAATACAAATTTGGATCTGATGCGCCAAAAGTACCCAAAACTCCCATGATTTCTGAAGGATTAGCACCAGTTACTCGCGAAAAGATATTCTGGATATCTGCATTGGGACTATTAAAATAAGCCTCTCTACCTTCGCTGACATTAAATTCTTGAAAACTGTGAAATAGGTTTTGTTCTCGCTGTGCGCCACCAGTAATTACTTCTATGGGCTGTTCGTCAAAATTTTCAATTACTTGAGAACTTTCACCCCCTAGTGTGTTGTCAGAAACAATATTACTAGCTTGAGCAAAAACTGAGTTAGCTTTAGTAACAATGGCTGCAAACAGAAATATCCAGGAAAAGTGTTGGAGATGAATTTTTAAAATAGGCTGCATTATTTAGTTTTATTTAATCTATCTCGACGCAGGATGAGACATCTACATTCTTATATATAGATGGTTTAAGCAGAAAATAATGTTATTTATTACAACTCTTCTATAAAATAAAAATTCTCAAAACTACCACTTGCCAATAAATCGTGGTTAACTCCGCTAATAATGTCGATCGCCTCACTATTCAGAATATCAGTAGAATCGACACCCAAATCATAGCCACCAAATTCTTCAGTTGAGTGAAGCTCAATAGGATTATAATCGGTAGCTGAAAAATTGCTTACTCTTACACTATCGGAGTTAAAAGTAATAAAATTATCTCTAATAGCACCAGTCAAAGGATCGTTATTGCTATTGAGATTAGTCGCCCCTGGAAAAGAATTAAAATCAAAA
This sequence comes from Pleurocapsa sp. MO_192.B19, assembly GCA_030064975.1. GTDB lineage: Bacteria > Cyanobacteriota > Cyanobacteriia > Cyanobacteriales > Xenococcaceae > Waterburya. Next base: position 23,951 of record JASJDX010000018.1, on the reverse strand, counting down.
TCGTATAAGTCATAAAATTGGCTTAGATCGATATTAGGAAATCTTTCTTGGAAAGAGTCAAGCATTTCTCTCCATCTATCATTAAAATCTTCTTCAATATCACCAATATTACTATTATCTCTTCCCGATGCGATCGCTTGTCTGACTGCTCCATCTGCGTTAATCAAACCATGACCGTATTCTAAATCGTACCCTTCTTCTCCAAGATCGTAAGCTGTTTCCGAAATAATATCCTTCACTTCAAATGCAGTTAGATTGGGGTTTGCACTCCAAACTAAAGAAGCAACTCCCGATGCGTGGGGTGCTGCTGCAGAAGTGCCATTAAATTTGGCATCGTATCCAAAATCGCCGTTATTTAAAGCTTCGGTGGTTAAAACTTCAGAAGGAGCAGTGACAGTCAAGCCTTCTCCATATTGAGAACCCCAACCCTGTTCGTATCCAATCCGCGTACCTGGTGTTACTGAATTTCCATTAACATCTTCACTTCCCCAGGAAGCACCCACCGCAATTACATTGTCGTAGTATAAAGCTAAATTCCCTGGAGAAGATAGTTCTGATTGTCCTGAGTTACCCGACGTTACTACAAATAAAACATTGGGATTGGTGACGATCATTTCTTGAATTTGCTCGGTAAATTCCCCTGTTGTACTAAGACTGAGATTAACAATTAAATGCTGTTCTTCTTCCGCATCATCTATCATCGTCTGGGTGGCTTCTGTAAAATTACGATCGCCAGTATTGTTATGTGCATTGATATCAATTTGATGTACTTCAGAATTCCAGTTGATCCCTGCTATCCCAATACCATTGTCCCCATTAGCTGCAATAATTCCCTGCACGGAAGTACCATGAGAATCATCTTCAATACCGTAGTCAGCACCCTGGTTATTATTGAAAAAATCATCAGCAATATTGTCTCCCTCATAATGGTCAATTCTAAGATCTGGATGAATTTGGTTTTCTGTTACACCCAGCCCACTATCTTGAATTCCAAGCAGAACATCTTCTGTACCTGTAGTAAAACGCCAAGCATTTTGGACTCCGATCATATGCAAATTCCACTGTTCGGCATATAAGGGATCGTCAGGAGTGATAGTAAGATCTATAGTGCGATCGCTAAATACTATGCGATCGATACCTTCAAATAATATTTGACTACCATTATCTAAAGTTAAAGAGTCCAAGACGCGCTCGTTGTCACCAAAACTTACAATTTCACCACCACTATCAATTTCCGCCAGACTGTATTCGACGATATTATCTTCAGAATATGACGAAAAATCCAAAGTATCGTAGTTCCCTTCTCCATAATTAATATTTCCATTTCCAGAAATAACAATTGTTTGATTGGCAAAACCAGCTAAATTATCACCAAAATTAAAATTATCTGCTGTTAAATTGCCTTGATAGTAGGAAATTTCTGAAGAGTTATCAGAAAAAGTATTCAGTTGTGGGTTAAACATCATTTGATATTGGGTGTAATAAACACCTGTGTTTTTTATCTATTACGTATAATCCCATAGACAATCAATCTAATTAATAAACATTTATGCCAAATTAATTGTTGTTTTGTGCCTAAGAAATGGCGCAAAACTGCATGATTAAGTGTTACTATTGATTTTTTTTACAATCGTCACTAAATGTAGTTTAAGATTTGTCTAAAAGTATAATTGAATACATCAGTTTTTACCTAAACTGATATCGATTACTGTTTTTTTCTGCGATCGGCTTGGCAGTTTTCGGCAAAGTTTTACGATATATGGAGTTTTGAGATAATTCTCGATAGTGACAATTGTAGAATAAGGGTAATTTCGAACTGTATCTCAATGCTATGAAGTTTCGCGTTGCTTCTTGGTTTAAACTATTATTTATTCTCAGTTTGGCTGCGTCTCTATTTTTAGGACAAGTCTCAGTAACTAAAGCTGAATCTCCCAATCCCGATCAGCTAGTACAACAGGGAGTTACAGAGTATCAAAATCGAGCCTATCAAAAAGCGATCGCCTTTTGGTCACAAGCTTTAGATAGTTACCAAACAACTATAGATAATCCCAACACAATTGTAGTTTTAGAAAATTTAGCTAGAGCCTATCAAAAAGTCGGGCAATCGCAAAGAGCGCTTGCCTTTTGGTCGCAAGTAAGGAATCGCTATCAACAATTAGGCAATAAACAACAGCTAGGTAGAAGCCTTACCGAGCAAGCTCAAGCTTATAGCAGACTAGGACAACACCGTCAGGCGATCGCTTTATTGTGTAATGAATTACCAGATCATTTCACGGTATCTCCATCGCCAGGAGATCGAGAATGTCGAGCAGGAAGTGCGATCGCTTTAGCAAAGTCAGAAGGAGATAAATTAGGAGCAACAGCAGCATTAGGTAGCTTGGGAGAAGCCTATCGTCTTCGGGGTAATTATCAATTAGCCGCTAAATATGCCCAACAAAGTTTATCCACAGCTCAGCTACAAGATAATTTTCAATTAACCATGTCTGCATTAAATAGCTTGGGTAATATTTATAGCAGTTTGGCACAGGTTAGTTATCGTCGGGCAGAATCTGCCCAGAGAAGAGGAGAAACATACGGTAAAAATAGTTTGTTCGCTAGAAAAACTGAAAGCGCACGAGAAAGCGATCGCCAAGCGTTAGATTATTTCGAGCAAAATTTAACTTTAGCTAGAGCAAAACAAGATGATGTAGCTTTAATACGCAATCTAATCAGTACTTTACCCATTTACTATCGATTACAGGAAAATGATCGCGCCAACATTGCTAAACAAGAAGCTACCAATTTAATTAATTCTCTTCCTCCACAGCAAACTACTATCTACGCTGCCATCGATTTGGCAAATTTATTACAGCCCAAAAAACTAACATATACTAGCTGTCTCGCTCCTGCTAATTTAATTCAATCGAGAGAATTATTAGAATATGCGGTTGTTTCAGCAGAGGAATTACAAAACGATCGCGCTAGCTCCTTTGCTTTAGGAGAATTGGGACATACTTATGAATGTGAAGGCAACTATCCCCAAGCATTGAACTATACCCAAAAGGCAAGATTGGCAGCGGAAAGAGATAAAGATAGTTTATATCTTTGGGAATGGCAGACAGGAAGAATTTTAAGTAATCAAGGTAATAAAGAAAAAAGTATTGCTGCTTATGAAGCGGCAATTACAACTTTGGAAAGTATTAGAGATGACTTGTTAACTGCTAACCGCGATATCCAATTTGATTTCCGCGACACTGTAGAACCAATTTATCGGGAATTAATCGACCAAAGGCTGGGAAAAGAGACTAATAGTCTAGTCATTAACGCCAACCGTAGCGATCGCGGGCAAAATATTGCTTCTATTCTTAATACCGTTGATTCTCTGCGTTTGGCAGAACTACAAAACTATTTTGGTAATGAATGTGCGATCGCTGATGTTGTTTCTACCACAAGAATAGATCCCCTGCAACCAAACCAAGAAACAGCTTACTTTAGTTCGATTTTATTAGCAGAACGTGTTGCCATCATCGCTAACTTTCCCGACGGTCAAACCAAGGTAGTTTGGCACGATAAGCAAAACAAACAATCGATTACTGATGAAATCAACAACTTCAGACGTAGCTTAGAAGCATTTTTCGATGACTTCGACACTAGTGAGGCAGAAAGTATTTATAGTTGGCTGATTAAACCCTTCGAGTCGGATTTGGAACGGGCAAATATTAGTACCTTGGTATTTATTCAAGATGGATTACTTAGAAGTATTCCCATGTCCGCACTCTACGACGGTAAACAATTCCTGGTGGAAAAATATGCGCTCGCCACTACCCCCAGTTTAAATCTCATTAATCGCAGTCAATTAAACCAATCACGACTCAGAGCATTAGCTTTGGGACTGACGAAAAAATCGTCAATAGACGGGCGGGTTTTTAACCCTTTGCCCAATGTCGAACGAGAAGTAAAACAAGTAAAGAACACATTTACCGACAGTATCAGCTTACTAGATAACAATTTTACTCGCGATCGCCTAGAACAAGAATTAGATCGAACATCCTATCCCATCGTTCACATCGCCACCCACGGGCAATTTAGTGCCGAACCCGAAGATACTTTTTTGATTACAGGAGATGGTGAAAAACTGACTATTACCGAACTAGATCGTTTAATTCGCACTACAGCCAAAGATAATGAACCCGTTAACCTTATTTCCCTTACTGCCTGTCAAACTGCGGTGGGAGACGAAAGGGCAGCACTGGGATTAGCAGGAGTAGCCATCCAAGCTGGTGCTAGTAGTGCCTTAGCTTCTTTGTGGAATGTTGACGATACTCTGACACCAGAAGTAGTAAGAAAGTTTTATTCTGGGTTAAAAACTCCCAATATTAGCAAAGCCCAAGCCTTACAACAGGCTCAAAAATCCTTTATTGCCCAAGGAGAACATCCTGCCTATTGGTCGCCCTTTATTATTATTGGCGATTGGCTGTGAAGTAAATTATTGATTAGCTGTTAGTGCGGCGCTGATTTCAGCTAATTGTTCTTGATGCTGCTGTTGAATTTTAATAGCTTTAGATGAACCACCACCAGGATTTGTACTATGTTGCTCTTCAATGGCGGTTAAGTTGACAATTAATTCAGTAGTAAAAGCTTGTGCTTGAGGATCTTGGGGATTACTGGCGACTTCGGCTAGGGCATCGTACCACAAACCAGCTTCGGCGTAGATATCTGCTCTAACAGAGGGATCATTTAACTTATTTAACTTAGTAGTAATTTCAGAAGATGGATTGACTATATTAATTCCCGTGCCTATGACCAAAGATTGAGAAGGACTATTAGGATTGCAAATTAAGATAACTTGCCAGATATATTTTTGACCCACAGTTAATCCTGGAGAATCTGGAGATAAAGCATAAGTCATAATCCCTGGAGTACTAGATAGAGTTTCTTTGACAATGGTTTTTCCTTTTCCATTATTTTTCGTACCATCATATTCATAGAGTCGAAACTGCACTGGATAAGTATCGGCATCGGGAACGTGCCAAGCAAAAGTAGGATGGGTGCTAGCACTTTTCCCGATATGACCGTAGGGTGCTAAAGCAGTTAAATTAGTAGTAGCCTCTTCGCTACAGCTACCTACTCCCCTAGATCCTGTAATAGTGGTTTCGTCTCCTTGAGGAGCATCATCTTCTGTAGAAGGTTTTTTATATTCTGCTAAAGCTGCATAATTAATTCCTAAAGATAAGCACAGTAAGCAGCTAGTGAAAAAAGCACTATTCCAGAATTGTTTAAAAGTTCCAACCATGGTTTGCTTATTAATTTTACTCATTATTAGACCTTGTAATATACTGATAATCAACTTTTTTTATTAATACTTAAACTTGATTCTGTTGAATCAACACTTTATATCTATCGATTAAAAAGCAGTTTGATTTTGAATAAGAAAGAAGCGATAAGTCTTGGGACATGGCTGAGTCCTTCGGATATTATCCCGCTTGATGTTATGCCCTTGTGGTACGGGACTTGCTCCGCGACACGAAGTTAGTCCTTTAGGGCAACCGCTACGCGATTTAATTTCAGCAGCCAATAGATTAATTTACCAGCAATTAAGCCATAACTGCAGAATTGTAACCAAGTCAAATGGATTCTCCAATGAGATAAGAAAAGATAAAGAAGATCGTCAACAAAATTCAAACTAAATCCGAAGATCTTAGGCAACAACTCTGGAGGTAAACTTGCTGAATTAATATTCATATCCCTCTATTTGCTCTATAAATAAAAATCTTTACTAGGTTGATTTATCTATAGAATACAAATAACAACAAGCTATTAATAGAAGGATTTATGCCAAGATGCGATCGATTATTGGATAAGAGAAAGGCACAAGTTAGCACCTTTAATGGCAGAAAAAGGCAAGGAATCAAAGAAAACAATAATACTTACTTACTATTTGGACATTCCCGACTTAAAACTAACTTTCCATTAGCTAGACGATATACCCCTTGAGGTTCAACAATTGGCTCTCCTCTTTGCCAACTATTATTGCGCTCGGGTACATGACGCACTTCTCCTGTAGAAAAATTAGAGATGTCTGCATTACCTGGACGAACAGGTAAACTATCCCCACCAGTAATGATAAACCTTCCCTGCTGTCTATTGCCCGCTGGCGAAACACAACTATTGGCTACTAATTCATTAGTATTGATTGAGTTATCTGGTAATTCATTGAGGCTATTTTGAATAAAGCTAACATCGGGAATTGATACTGCACCCGATACTGCACCTGTAGCATTTACATCAGCGCGATTGTTGTTATTTAAAGTTTCTGGATTGCTAATTAGAGAATTAAGAGTAAATCCTTCAGCAAAGAAAGCAGGAGTATCAAGAATAATATTTCCTCCTTGACCATTTTCAGCAAAAGCGAAGATATCACTATCATCGAAGGCAATTATCGAATCTGCTTTTAAATTAATATTTCCTCCTCCACTTACTCCATTTAAAACAAATGTAGAAATATCACTTTCATTTTTTAGAAAAATATCTGTAGCCTTAATGGTGATTTCTCCACCTGAAGATTGCTCGGCTGCGGTGGTAATATTACTATTATTAATAGTAACAGTATTTAAGATATCTAAACTTAGATTTCCTGAATTCCCCAAGCCAAAAGAACGACTAGTAACTAAAGCACCATTGTAGAGATTTAATTCTTTAGTACTAAGATTGATATTGCCTCCATTTCCCGTAGCTTCTTCTCTAACAAGAGCGCCTATCCCACTATTCAATCCATTAATATTGATCGCTTCTGCCACATTAATATCTAAATTACCTGCATTTCCTTGTCCGAAAGTAGTCACGGAAATAACTCCACCATCTATGAATAGTTGAGGAGTATTAATAGTTAAATTTCCACCATTACCAGTAGCATTCGTAGCTTCAACTTGAGCAATAATTCTACTGCGAGCTTGATTCATATTTACTCCACTAACGTTGACTACATCAGTAGCTGTTATATTAAGATTGCCAGCATCTCCCGAACCGAAAGTTGAAGTAGAAATTTGTCCCCCTTCTTTAATCAATAATTCTTGAGTAAAAATGTTTAATTTACCACCATTTCCTTGACTATTTATAGCCGTTCCAGAAGACAATCTACCATTAATTACCTCTACTGATTCAGCATCAAAAATATTAATTGTTCCTGAATCAGCAACCCCAGCAGTTCCCGTATTAATTATCCCTTGTTGCAGTTTTAAATTAGGAGTTGATATAGATATATTCCCACCAGAAGCTCTTCCCGTACCAGAGGTTAAGATACCCTCTCCGTTTACTATCGTCAGAGATTCTGTTGCTTCAATAAATATATCCCCTGAATCTCCTTGCTCAATATTAGCTTCAAGATCGCCATTAATAATACTATTAATAAATTCAACCGCTGTTCTATCTAAAGTAGGATCGAGGTTAATTAGATTTACCAAAAGAGTTAAATCAAAATCATCGGGAATAACATCAAATATACCAGCAAAATCTACTGCGGAGCTTGCAACTAATCCACCATCTTTAAGAGATAACTTTTGAGTTTGCAGTGAAATATTACCCGAACTTCCCAATCCCAAAAAAGAAGTAAGTAAAGCACTATTTTGACCGCTAATCTCAATGGATTCTGTCGCCTTAATTCTCAATTCCCCTGCATTACCGGTTCCCAAATCTGATTCTAGATCGCTAATTATACCGCTAAAAGTACTAATAGTACTTCCATTGTCAATTTTTAGAGTATCAACATTAAGATCGATATTACCTCCATTACTACCAATTAAACTTGCAGCAGAAATGAGACCAGAATTATTTAGAGTCAATTCTGAAGTTGTTAAATTAATATTGCCAGAACTTCCCGTACCCCCAAAGTTAATATTAGAACTAATTTGACTTCCAGAATCTACTATTTCTATTGATTCAGTTGCTTGAATATTTACATCATTGGCGTTCCCTTGTCCTAGATTTGAAGCTGATATCTGTCCAGTATCTCTAATAACTAAATTGTTGGTTTCCAGATTTATACTCCCAGCATTACCAATTCCACTTTCACCTACTTGAGACAAAATACCGCTACCAATACCAATTACTTCTATTGATTCAGTTGCTTGAATGTTAATATCATTGGCATTTCCTTGTCCCAAACTTGAGCTAGAAATAAAAGAATCATTTTCAATCGATAGTGTTCCTGTTTCTATATTTAACTCGCCACTATTTCCTCTCGCTGCAACTGAATTAACTTGAGTACCTAAGCCAGCTCCTTCCCTTAGTCTTAAGGTATCAGCCACAGCAATATTTACATTCCCTGCATTCCCATTGCCAAAAGTACCAGTAAACAATTGTCCGCCATTTTGAAGAGTTAAGTTATCTGCTATTAAACTAATGTTGCCACCAACTCCCATCCCTCCAGAGGATATTTGAGATGTAATCCAACTATTAGGGTCTGTAATTATTACGGTTTCATCAACCCGAATGTTAACATTCCCGGTATTTCCTTGACCAAAAATATTGGCGTTGATTTTAGCTCCTTGAGAAACATCTAGTGATTTAGCACTCAGGTTGATGTCTCCCCCATTCCCCACACTATTTTGAAAGATGCTATTGTTAACTCCGCTCCCTGCACCTAAAATTAAAATATTTTCTCTAGCGTTGAGGTTAATATCTCCTGCTTGATTAAGGTTACTGCTAGAGCCAATTATCCCTGCATTAATCAAACTACGCTCTACAGTAATATTTTCTCCCGTAATGTTGATACTGCCATTATTTTCCGCAGCAACATCAATTACGGAAGAGTTAACTAATTCAATATTCCCAAATGAATCAATTAATCCATAATCAAATTGAAGATTATTGTTAGTTTGCTGGAGTGCAACCTTTCCTTCCTCTTTAATACTGGCAAGTTCGATATTTCCACCTTTAGCAGTTAAGTTACCATCATCCAAAAAAATGTCTCCTCCCAGCAAACCGAGGGTTTTTCCTGTAGGTACTTGTAAACCCGTTGAAGAACCAGTTATATTAGTTTCGCCATTGGGATTTACAGCAAACGAGCGGTTAATAATACTACCTGGAGTGGCACCAAATTGTAAGCCTAAAGGTACGCTAATAGTTAAGACTGAAGATTGAGGAGCGATCGCGCTAAAAAAACTGTTATCCCTAAACTCAATACTATTAGCTGTAGTAGCAAAGAAAGAACCTTTTACATCTAAACGAGCATCCTCTCCAAACACAATCCCATTGGGATTAATTAGATATAAATCCGCAGCACCATCTACCCCTAGAGTACCTAAGATATTAGTAATATTATTACCTGTAACGCGAGAGAAGATATTAGTTACATTATCGGGGTTAGCAAAATAAACGCCTCTTCTCGCATCCACATTAAACTCTTGAAAACTATGATACAAGTTTTGTCCTCTGAGCGCACCACCCTCGATAGTGTCACTGTTGCCATCTCTAAGATTGACTACAGAATTTTCCTCCCCAAGAGTATTATCGGGAATCACTTGAGCAGAAGTAGGTACAGCGCAGCACAAAGAAATGCCAATGATAGCGAAAATTAGACAACTAGATTTTGAGATCGCATTATCCATAAAGATATATGTGTAGTGGTAGATTTTTTACCTAGTAAAATTATCTGCCAATTTCAATTTTATCTTGCATAATATTCTGTATTTGGCATAAAACTGCAATCAACTCTACTGTTTTTAGTAATAAACTTCTTATAAAGAAACAGAAAAAGATTTGATCGTTGCGATATCCTGCAGTACTGGAAATAATAAATGGCAGATACTGAAATCTACTTGATTGAAGCACGAATTTAATGGAGCAGCCGAAAAATTATGAATTCATCACCTCAATTGGAATTGATTATTGGACTAAATACAAATGATACCTTAAACGGAACTCTCTCTAATGAGTTGATTCTGGGTTTAGAAGGCAATGATATTATTGCAGGAAAAGCAGGTGATGACATTATATTGAGTGGAAATCTTTCTCAAGATACTGCTGGTAATCCTGTATTGATTGGTACTGGTAATGATACCTTAATAGGGGGAAGTGGCAACGATAATGTAGTTGGAGATAACGGTAGAGACAGCTTAACTGGTGTTGAGCCAAGTGATACAAATCCAGGTATTGATGAATTAGATGTCCTAATTGGAGGCTCTGGACAGGACTTTTTCGTTTTAGGAGATGGAACTCAAGCTTATTATTTAGGCGATGGAGTAGCACAAATTGGAGATTTCAATCCTTTGGATGAGGATCGTATCATTGTCCATGGACAAGCTAGCGATTATACGCTAACTGTTGTAGAAGGCAAAATCGAAATTGCTTTTGAAGGAGATGTTATTGGAATTGTTTTTAATACCACAGACTTATCTCTTGCTTCTGACTTTACATTCGTTTGACTTTAATTACACGAAAATATAAGGTAATCGGTCAGTCTAGGTAGATTTTTTATTGACAACATCAATAGACCGGTTTTGAAAATTGCCTAAAGTATTGTCTGGAATGACTTGAGCTAAAGAGCGATCGCAATTAAAAATCAAGATGCCACTAAAGACAAGACTATTAAAAAAAAGCGATCGCCAAGCTACATTCCCAGAGTTTCTATTCATTACTTCTCAAAGACTTTTATTGAATTTTGAAAGTTTTCTGTAGTCTAAGTCAAGCTTTTGTCAGGAATTGCAAAAGAGCAGCTAAATTATCAGTCAACCCAATTTTCTACTCGTAAACCAGGAATTTGCTTGAAATGACGTTGATTTCGGGTAACTAATGTAGCTCGATTAGCTAGAGTGATACTAGCAATTAATAAATCTGCTCGTCCAATTTTGCGATATTTAGCAACGGCACGTAATCTGTCAAATTCTAATGATGCTGCTTGACTTATGGGAATAATTAGCAACTGGTTTAATAATTCCTCAGTGCGAAATAAAAGTTCTTGAGCCTTGAGTAAATTTGCTCCAGTTTCTGCCTTGAGTAAATAATCGATTCTTCCCCGCAAAACCTCAACTTTGGTAATTATCGTAATTCCGACATCTACATCATCTACTGCTTTTAGTCGTCTGACTACATTAGAGTTGCCACGATAAAGATGGGTAAGAGTATCAGTATCCAGTAAATACACGATTAATCAGCTAAATTATCGTCGATTTCAGAACGTCCTCTTGCTTGATAGATATCATCTCTTAGTTGTAGTAAAGCATCATCATCTGCAAAAGCACCAGCTTGGCTAAGAAGAACAGAACGGCTATTTTTTGAGCTTAACCAGTCATCAATTGCTACTTTTAAGAATCTCCAGTTATCTTCGATTCTGCGACCTGGTATATTGCCCTTTACAGCCTGATTGAGAACTGTTTCTACTGGTAAACGCAAGTATTCTGAGGTTTCTTCTAAGGTGAGGATATCGGGAATACTAACTCTATCCATAATTGAGCAAACTTGTTATATACCAATCTAATCCTAGCAGAATTATAAATTATTCTTGAGCCTCGAGCGCTCTGCTACAACAAAACTCATCTGACAAAATTAGATAAAGCAACTTATTAATTACTACAATAAGGATGGCAAAAACTTTCTGCCCAACTGCGATTTCTTGGACTATTAGGATCGGTTTGTCTTATTGCTCCATCTAATATTTGATTTTGAATTGCTAAACGGCGATTGTGTTCTTCACAAGCCGAACTATCACCATTAATGCAATTTTCATAAAGGGAATTAAGATAAGATTGATACTCTCTCCCTTCTGCTTCTAATTGTTCTATTTGAGGCTCAACCTCTTTGATTAATTGATCTGTTTCATCGAGTATTTGATTGACACCATAACTTGTAGTTTGTGCTTCAACTAAAGAAATAGGAATAATTGTTAAAAGTGCTGTAATTAAAAAGATGGATTTTTTCATTGTTTCACTCCTTCAATAATCTTTTTTCGTTTTCTATATCCTTAGAATAAGATTTTGAGCTATTAAATACATTCCCCTTTTATGTATAGTTAAATGCAATTTTAAGAAATAGTATTTACACAATTAAGTCGATCGCTTTGCAGAAAAGTGCAGCGATTACCAGTCTGTAATCAATCTGGCTTGGCGGAGGAAAAACTGTAACGGGGTTTCGGCTTTGATAATGATGTCTGCGTTGGTTTCCATTCCCGATCGCAATTGACAGCTATCTTCTCCTTTGGTTAGTATTTCTGCAATGGGAAGAATCTTAGCAATATAGTATTTTTGCTCGTCATCCTGAGAAGAAATAGTGTCGGCGGAAATAGTTGTAATTTTTCCTGCAAGAATACCGTAGTCGGGATAGGGACAAGCGGCGATTTTCAATTTAACTGACTGTCCGATAATAATGCGATCGCGATCTTGAGGATTGATTTGAGCTTTTACTACTAGCTTATGTGAATTAGGAGCGATTTCAGCAATAGTATCTCCAACGTTGATTACCTGATTTTGATTGCGGAGATTGAGTTTCAAGATTGTGCCATCTATGGTAGCTCGTAGGATAGTATTATTACTATCTTGTTGTAATTGTTGCAGCTGTTGTTTTTCTTTAGCGATTTGTTTCTCTGTTTCAATTCGCTGTTGCTTTAAAACCTCTTTTTCTCTAATATTGGATGCTATATTAGCTTCCTTATTGGCTTTTTCTCTCTCAAGTGCCTGTCGGGCTATTTCTACCACCCCATTATCAGGATCGGCATCAGCTTGTGCTTGGAATAGTTTAGCCTCTGCTACTTCTATCTTTTGTTGTTGCTGTTTAATAGACTGCTTTTGTTCTAGTACGGCAGCTTTTTTACTAGCTAGGTTTTGTTCTTGCTGCTGGACTGCTAATTGTGCTTCTTCAAACTGTTCTTGAGAAATTGCCCCAGAAGTCAGAATTTTTTGATAGCGATCGCTTTTTACACGTGCCGATGCAAAAGCAGCTTCAGTAGATTTTAAGTCGGCTTCAACTGCTTGTAATTCAATCTTTGCTTTAGCTAATTCTTGACGAGCAATGTTTAATTCAGCAGTAGTTTCTTCAACCTGAACTTGAGCTTTTAATCTATCTTGTTGATATTCTATTTGTGCTGAAGCAATCTCGCGATCGCTTTTTTCTATTTCAGCTATATTTTGTCGTTCTAAATTATTTATTTGAGCATCAATACGCTCTATTTGTAGTTGACTTTGATAGAGATTAGTTGTTATTTGCTCTACTCGATCCTGCAATTGAACATCATCTAAATAAGCAATAATATCTCCCCGCTTAATAGACTGATTTTCTATTACCTGAATGCTTTTGATTTTTCCTTCACGACTAGCTTGAACGAGTTTTGTTTCTCCTTGAGGACGAACAGTTCCATTTGCTTTGACAGTAACATCATATTTAATGGTTGCAGCTAGAGCAAAAGTAAGACCAACTAAACCCATTACTACCGTACCGCCAATAGTAGTCCAACGACTAACGGGAGGAAAGCTTTCTCTATTTGTGGCTAGCGATCCATAATCTACAGCCAAACCTCGCCCGTTAGGGGAATAATTGATAGATTTTACTTCTTTTCTGACTATAATGTTGTTGTCATTATGAGGTAGTTGATATGATTTGTTAGGTAAATCTTGCCGATCTTTTATCTGACAATTAATTCGTTTAGGTATTAGTTTAATTTCTGCCTCTGTTGTAGTTTTTTCGCGAGCGCAATCGATTATAGTTGCTGTAGCTACTCGCTCTTCAAGCTTTACACTTAAATCGTTATCGAGGCTTTGGTCAAGATTTATATCTTTCGATTTATGGTATCCAGCTTGAGCTAATAAGCTTAATATATCTCTTTTTTTGATATTATGACTCTTTAATACCATTACTACAGCTTGTTCGAGATAACCACATATTCGCCAGTTAAAATTAATAATTAAACCATAAGGTTCTCCTGGTAAAAATGAGGCAATTTTTTGAAGATCGTAACTGCAAAGTAAACCACATAATACAATTTTTTCTGTATTTGTAAATTCTGTACAATTGCTTTGCTGAGATTTAATTATAATTAGATCTTGAATCAGCCGCTCTAAATCCCAATTTTCGATTGTTTTTATCAGCAATTTTTCTATTAACATCGATTTTTATTTATAGCTTTTTTAGTTAATAATAAAATCTAAATGCTGTCCAGATTGATAATACAAATCTTTAGTTAAACCCTGAAGACTAACTTTTCCTGCTTCTAATAAAACAATTAGATCTGCTCTTTGGATTACTTTAGGGCGGTGACTAATCAAAATCGTAGTCTTACCTTGACGATGTTTTAAGAGTGTATTTAAAACATCTGCTTCACTAATAGGATCTAAAGCAGATGTAGATTCATCTAAAATTAGAATGGGCGGATCGTTGATTATAGCTCTGGCTATAGCTAATTTTTGTCTTTGACCCCCCGATAAATTTGAACCAAATTCACCTAAAACAGTTAAATATTTATCGGGTAGCTTACTAATAAACTCATCTGCACCAGAAATTTTACAGGCTGTGACTATTTCTTCGAAATTAACATCGGAATTTCCTAATCGAAAATTATCAATAATCGATCTGCTCCAAAAATGTGCTTCTTGAGGAACTAATTTTACTTGTTGGCGCAAACAGTTTCTAGCTAAATCTTGTTGATTGTAGTTACCAAACCTAATATTACCTGACTGATAGTTATATAATCCTGAAATTAATTTTGCTAAAGTACTTTTTCCACAGCCAGACTTACCAATCAAAGCAATAACTTTTCCTCCAGGAATAGTTAAATTAAAATCTTCTAGTAAATCTATTCTGCCTGAATGATGAAAAGAAAGGCGATCGCAAATGATATCGGTACTATAGCTAAGATTAACCCAAGCTTTGTCTGTTTCATTCTTAGTTTCTGGAGTAGCATCAATCACTTCTCCCAAACGTTGAGTTGCTGTTTTAGCGCGGGTAAATTCATCAACAAAGTTTACTAAAGTAGCAATAAAAGCAACAAAATTGTCATTCATAGCTTTGAAAGCTAATAGTTGCCCGATACTCAAATTATTTACTGGCTCAATAACTAAATTTCCCCCTATCCAGAGTAATGTAATACTACCAATACTAGAAACCAAATTAGCAAAATTATGATTAATAATTCCAATTTGAATTGTTTTTAATCCTAAATTAGCCAAGTGATTAAAACGAGATTGAAATTCCCACCAAAATTGTGAAGTGGCAGTAGTAGTCTTGAGAGTAATTGCTCCTTTAAAAGTCTCAACCAAAATACCTTGAGTTTCTGCTTCAGTTACTAATAAACTTTGGGTCTTTTGCTGTAAAGTAGGCTGAAATAAAAATGCCGAAATAGTCATAAATAGGCAAATTGCGATCGCTACCAAACTCAGTTTCCAGGTATAAAAAAACATTAAAGCTAAAGAAATAATAGCAACAAAAAACTGACTGGGCAAACCTATCACTACTTGAGAAACCAACTGATTTATTTGTTGAATATCCCCTAATCTACTAATAATTTCACCACTACGACGAGCTTCATAATAACTTAGAGGTAAATCTAGTAACTTGCGAGCAAAATCTTTTACTAAACCTAACTCTAAGCGTTTGGCAAAATGAGCAATCAAATTTGATTGAACTAAGCTCAAAGTAGTAGAAATTAAAGTCATAATAATTACAGCGATCGCCATATTACCAAGTAATCTACTATCTCCTCTAACTAAAACATCATCAGTTAGTATTTGTAACAAAAAAGGTGAAGCTAAGGACAACAATCCTAAAATAAAGTTAATAGCTAAAGCCTGAATTAAAAGGTGTTTGTAATTTATAACTCGGCTTAAAAAACTTTTAAAACCTGTAGTTATATCGGACTTTTGTTCTACAAATCTATTTGAATCAGGCTCTAAAAGTAGCATCATCCAATCTAACCAGCCCTGGCTTAATTCTTTGGCTGATAAATAACGCACTCCTACACCAGGATCGGCAATAACATATTTATTTTTTTTCTTTCCGTATAACACTACCCAGTGATAGTCTTGCCAATGAATAATTGCAGGCAGTGGCACTTCTTTAATTTTCTCTAGAATTTCAGGAGAAGCCCGTACAATATGAGTATTAAATCCTAAAGTAACTGCGCCTCTTTTTAAACCTAAAAGACTCGTTCCTCGTTGTCCCGTACCAACAATTTCTCTACTACGATTTAAAGTAATATCTTTACCGTAATATTTACTAATAGCAGCTAAACAAGCAGCACCACAATCTTCTTGGCTATGTTGTCGAATGCATTGATATCTCATGGTTTATTGTTAATTACCTGTTTAAAATAAATCTATAAATTTTCAAAGTAACAATCTAGGTATTTACCTGCTAAAACACATGATGCTTTAGGCAATTTAAATTGCCTAAATTTTATTAGCCAGCGTGTTGTTGAATTAAAAAAAAACGCCTCAATATAAATTGAAGCGACCTCAAAATATTTACAGTCTTCGTATTTCAATTATTAGCGTTCTAACAATTGAAAATATCTTCGATATTATGAGTAGTAAGTGTAAATGGAGTCATAGATAGAGCCAGTTCCAGAGCTATATCCAGGATTATATCGATAGTTATAACTGCGATCAGATGCACCCCAACCACTGCCAGGACCAAAATATGTATTATTAGGACCCCAAAAGTTAGCATAGAAACCGCCATTAACTTTATCGGCTTCTCGATCGCCAACTTCGGTAAATAAAGATATATTTTTGATTTCCATAATTTACTCCATGAGTTAGATGTTTAAAACGAAAACATTAAATAAGTTTTTGTTCTCGCACTTAACAAAATAAAAGTTAAACTCTTGAAAAAAACACTGGTATCGGACAAGTATGATTCCCAGTCTGGAAATGCTTCTGGTAAAAACGAGCAATTAAGATTGCCTAAAAGTGTATTGATTCCAATTTAAATAAGTTTTATTTATTAAATAAGTAAATTTTAGGAGCATTTCTATGCAATTCAAACAACTTAATTTTCTCAATGATGTTAGCGATGAAGCTGCTGCATCAGTTAATGGAGGCAACTATCCCCTAGGTACATTCGATCCCAGCCCGATCTGGGGATGGAATAACATTCTATATCCCGATCGGGGATATGAAACAGTAACCAGTATTGGCAATATTAATGCTTATCCCACTCATCCTAACTTTTATGAGATTCAACTGTACAACATAATTAATACTAGAGATTATATTAGTGGATTTTTTAGATAGCCTCTAAGCTGTTTGGTTATTTTAAATATTTTTTCCTCTAAGACAAAGTACAATCGTGCGTCAATCTGAAATCATTTAAGTGTTGGCGGACGATTTTTTTTGCACCAAATTTATTTAAAACTCAGAGAGTACTGCGTCTTACCTATTACAAGTTGTTTTGAGTTGTCATGCACTTTTGTGCAATTCAATTAGCACAATTTAACTCACAGATTGGCATAAAGGGTGAATGATTGCTATTTGGAGGCATTTTATTCTGTAAGAGAACAGAAAAGAACGACTTTTGATTCTCGATTGCGGAAGTAAACATGGAAGACTTGAATTGGGAAAATTTAATCGCTGGTACTGATTTGTCATTTAATGACACCTTTTTTGCTAATTCCTTAGCAGAATTCACTAATTTACGAGACAGTTATACAGGGAGTGGTAGCGGATTAGCTTCTGTAAGCGAAGAATTAGAACCAGTTGCCGTTTCCGAATTATTAGAAGAATACGGTGTTTTCGAGCTCGATGTTTATAGTTACGTTGGTAGCGATCCTTTGACAGATTTTTCAGCTAGCGTTGATTCTTTCAATGAGTACATAAGGGAAACAATATCGGGCGTAGTTAATCCCGATGCAGCTAATTGGGAAACTACTACCGTTGCCGATAATAGTTTGTTAGCAGAGGCTGTATCCATTGCTATTGACGATTTAGTTACCTTTCAAGACGATCCTGAGTTTCTCGATAAACTAGAAACTGCTTACGGAGAGAATATTTTAGCTGATGAAGCCACCGAAGCGATTGAAAGTCTAATTAACGGCGAAGCTAATACTAGTTTAGAAATAGTTCAAATTGATAATCTGGAAACCAACGCTGCTTTTGCTACTGTAAATAGTACTATTTATCTTTCGCAAGACTTCATCGAAGCAAACCAAGAAAATCCCGAAAATGTCTCGACAGTAATTTTAGAGGAGTGGGGACACTATCTCGATAGTATTCTTAACGACACCGATACTTTGGGAGATGAAGGCGCGATTTTTGCCAATCTGGTTAAAGGCTACAATTTTGATTTAGATTTACTCCAATCTGAGGATGACAGTATAATTTTAGATATTAATGGGGAAGATGTCCTAGTAGAGCAAACAACTGACACAATTCCTTTACCTACTAGTTGGGTTGCTTTCGAGCATAGTAGTGGCGCAGTTATCGGTTTTAGAAGAGATGCTACAGTCAGTGCTTTAACAGATATTTACTATAACGGAGTTGTCTACGAAAATTATCAAGCTCCTATTAATCTTGGCAACGGTCAATTTTCGATCGTAACCACAAACAGTAGCAGCAGTAGGACACAGATTAATCCAGATGGCACAATTGGTTTTCGCTCTGGATTTATTCAGCCACAGCTGACTGTCAATGCTCCTCAATGGACGAGAATTGTCTAAATTTTATTGGCAGCAAACAGAATTTATAAGTGGAAAGTATGAGGACAAATTGATGATTATCGAGATTAACGATATCGGGGAACAGCGAGTAATTAGAGGAAACGAAAAAGACGAGTTGTTGTCGGGTAGAACTGCTTTATATCCTTTTAACAATAATATTTTTGGCGGTGCTGGTAACGATACCCTGAGAGGAGACATAGCTAATGACGATTTAATCGGCGATCAAGGTGACGATCTTTTGCAGGGAACATTTGTTTGTCCTCCATTTCAAGCAAAATTGGCTATTATACGAAAATTTGACAACGAAGAATTTGATACCTTGACAGGAGGAGGAGGAGCAGATCGATTTATTCTAGGGGAATTATTTGAATCGGATTCACTGCTATTTGGTAATTCAGAACCCGTCTATTACGACAAAGCAGGCATTGAGGATTATGCCTTAATTACCGATTTTAATCCTGAAGAAGATCTGATTCAGCTAGCGGGAGAGACTACCGATTATAGTTTGGCTAATACGCCAGATGATTTACCAGAAGGTACGGCGATTTATTTAGGTGCAATTGAAGATAACGAAGTTATAGCTATATTATCAGACACCATAATCGACAATTTTAGCGAAGGTTTTGATTTTATGAGTAACTTAGATGATATCTCGGCTGATGTATAAAGATTTTTATCTTTTTGCTGACTTTATCTAACCAAAACTTGTGTTTACTTGTGGTTCGTACAATAATATTTTTCCAGAAGCGATCGCGTAGCTTGGGCGGTCTGGGATGAATCAACTGGTAAATCTTAATTTAATTAATTGTTAATTGGTTTCAAGTTAAATGGAGCAAGTATCTTCCCATCACTACAGGTTAATTTGGTCGAGCTTTATTTTGACATCTTTGACACTTTTTCCCCTACCTCTTTTAGCACAAACTTCCTCTCCAGAAATCAAAACTCCGCCCAATATAGACCGCACTCTTCCCAGACAGCCCAACTCTTTACCCCAAGAGTCTCCATCAACACCCGAACAACCAGAATTACAATTTCCTCAAACTTCTAATCTCGGTAGTTGCCAATTATCGGTAGAACGAGGTGAACCTTATCATAGTTACCGCGATCGCTTTTTTGTGAGAGATATTCTAGTAGAAGGAAATACGGTTTTAGAAGCGGAAATTGAGGAATTAATTAAAGATTCCGAAGTCAAATATCGCACTGCTACTTTTACAGATTTAGTTTGTTTGCGATCGCGTATTACGGATCTTTATATTAAAAATGGTTATGTTACTTCTGGGGCGTTTTTAGTTAACAATCAAGACTTGAGCCAGGGTATAGTTCAAATTCAAGTAGTGGAAGGAGAACTAGAAGATATCCAGATTAGCGGTTTAAATCACCTTACAGAAAATTATGTCAGATCCCGTTTAAATCTGGCTGCTACTACCCCTCTAAATAAAGGAAAATTAGAGACGGGATTGCAACTATTGATTTTAAATCCTGTAATTGCTACGGTTAATGCTGAACTGACAGCAGGTAAACGTGCAGGAAGCAATATTTTACTCATCGAAATTGAAGAAGCTGATGCATTTAGTACTACTTTAGCTATAAACAATTATCGCGCTCCCAGTATTGGGGAAATACAAGGCAGTGTTAATGTTACCCATAATAATCTATTTGGATTTGGCGATCGCTTTAATGCTCAATATGATTTTACCGAAGGATTAGATCTATATAATTTCGGTTATTCATTACCAATAAATAACTACGACGGGACTTTTAACTTTAGTTACGACAACAGCGATAGTAAGATTATTGAAGAAGAATTTCGTGATTTAGATATTGAAAGTGAGACTGAAACTCTTTCTTTCAATTTACGCCAACCTCTACTGCGATCGCCAAATAAGGAATTCACCCTTGGTTTTGGTTTAGATCTGCGTCGTCGTCGTACCTTTTTACAGGGCGAACCCTTTGCTTTTCCCCTTGGGGGACAAGATGGTGAATCTAACGCTACTGTGCTTCGCTTCTCTCAAGATTGGGTAAATCGCAATGCGAAGAGTGTTATTGCTGCGCGATCGCAATTTAATTTTGGCATTGATGCTTTTGACGCAACTATTAGTAATATCGAACCTGATGGTAAGTTTTTTGCTTGGCAAGGACAATTCCAATGGGTACAACAGCTCTCTTCCAGAAATTTGTTTGTTACTAGAATTGGCGGGCAATTTACTTCTAATCCTTTATTATCTCTAGAACAATTTAGCTTGGGAGGAGTTAATACTGTTCGTGGCTACCAGGAAAATCAACTTATAACCGATAGCGGAATCTTAGGTTCTTTAGAGTTTCGTATTCCTCTAACTGCCAATCCTAGTACCTTGCAATTAACTCCTTTTTTTGATTTTGGTACTGGCTGGAATAATGAAGAACCAGATCCAGATCCTGCAACTCTTGCTAGCTTGGGACTAGGATTAAATTGGTCAATTGCTTCTCGATTAAATCTGAGATTAGATTATGGTATTCCTTTAATTGCGGTAAATGAAGAAGGAGATTCTATCCAAGAAAATGGGTTTCATTTTTCTTTTAGCTATCAACCTTTTTAATTATTCTGTTTGATCTAAGGGTAATCCGAGTTTATTGACAAGAAGCTTGTTCTTTCTCTACCAACCAATTACCGAAACCGCCTGTTTCCTCTGCTCTGGAGACACCTCTAAATATCTTTGTAAAGTTCCCAAGTCGTTATGCCCCGATATTTCCTGAATGTGCCGTAACGGAATACCTGCATTGTGCATCTGAGTTAGAGCAGTACGGCGAAAACTATGTGTGCTGACCCCTTCTACCCCTATGCGAAGACAGGCAGCCCGCAGAATCTTATCCGCCATCGAACGACTTAAAGCTTTCCCTAACCGACTGGGAAATAAGTAAGGGTTATAAGGATTTACGGGCGGTTGATATTCGTCTAAATACTTCTTCAATGGAGCGGGAATGTCGATCGTGCGGGTTTTTAGCTTCCCTTTCGTGGTAGATTTGCGGAAGGTAATCGTCTTATTTTTAATGTCTGTTACCTGTAGAGCCAAGGCTTCTGAGATGCGACAGCCAGTAAACAAACAAATGGCAAATAACGTGCGATTGCGATCGCTACTAAACCCATCACTAAATAACCGCTTTAACTCCGCTGCGGTTAATACTTTCCCCTGTCCATTCCCTGCTACTTTCATAGGGGAATTATACAAAAAAATGGCGTACTCTACAAAATCTTCATTTCGGGGAATAATCGCTCAAGTTCTTGGTAATTCGTGTCTGAGATCTTGGTATATCTGTACGCTTAAGTTTTGCTTATGTTCTTGCTGAGGCTAGAATGCTTATTACTTCGTTAATTAATAAGCTCAGATTATATTAGTTAATAAATACTATATTTAGGGTGTGTAGCGACCTCATTTATAGCATAAATGATGCGTGATTTCCCATCGCAACGCTGTATTAAAATTGAAACAAGAGCCAAAATCCTGTCATCGCTAACAGTCAAGAATAATTGTCGAAAAGCGGATAGCTAGAAGCCGTATCTGGTAACTCTGCAAGGGAAGTTATCTATGCTCAACATGGTCATGACAGGGTAACTAGGGAATTCTTCCTTGGGTGTCATGAGCTATACTACCAAGTTAAGTCTAACCTTTCGTAAGTTCCGTTAAGCTGAAACAGTGAAAACGGCTTTCACACTGTAGCCAAAAGGCAATAGAGGAAAGAATTCAATTATGCTAAGGATTGAATTAAAAGTATATCCTTTTTAGGTCAAAGATATATTCTCACCATAAATCCTCTCGGAGCAAAGTTAGGGGGCTTTTGATAACGCGAAATGATGATAGGGAACGGGATAACCCCATATTTCTGTCTAAATTACAGACAAACCAGATGTGAAGCCTCTGAAATATGGGAGTAGGATGCTGTAATCAGCTAAATGCCCAGCCTGGAAGATAAAACAGGCAACGCTCGACAGAGATGCGCGTAATGTGCGGGATATGCGCTCCGTACAGCCCTGAGTCTGATTAGGAAACTAAGTACCTCTTAATGACCGAAACAGATTGAGACACAAACCATATGCGGGTAAAACTCAAGTCACTAAAATCTGTATGAATAAAGGTTCTGAGTATCCCTTCATACAAACCTTGGGGCATAAGGAATTGTTTAAATGTCGATTTACTGTGGTTTACAGAGAGAAAACAGGATACGGAAAAGTGCAATGGCGATTGGCGCAAGCCAGTGCGCGGAGCGCAATCGCCAAAAGATATGCCTCCCTCGACCATAGCAATTCATTCACCCTATGATGTAGAGGCTCACTACAGTTCCAAAAGAAGTGTTAATTGGGTAGGCTACAAGGCTCATGTAACTGAAATCTGTGATGAAGATTCGCCTCACTTCATTACTCACGTTCACACAACCCTATCCACTGTCACGCTCTGAAGCAGTAGTTGAACCGATTCATCAAGCCCTATCCGAAAAATCATTACTTCCATCTGAACATTTGATGGATTTGGGTTATGTCACCGCAGGGCATTTAGTTTCTTCTCAGGAAAACTATGAAGTTGAATTGATTGGTCCAGTTCGCTCTGACCCTTCCTGGCAAACCAAACATCATCCTAAATTCGCCAGTTCTAATTTTCAAATTGACTGGGAGAAACAAGTTGCTATTTGTCCTAGAGGACATACAAGTCAAACTTGGTCTGAAAAAACCGATAAAAAAGGACAGTCCGTCATTAACATTAGATTTTCTCAATCTAATTGTGGTGTTTGTGCCTCTCGCAGCCGATGTACCCGTGCTAAAACTGAACCCAGAGGGCTAACTATTCACACCCAAAAAGAACATACTGCGCTTCAAAATCGCCGTGAAGTTCAAAACACCCCCCAATTTTTGAAGACTTATAACCAGAGGGCAGGAATTGAAGGCACTATATCTCAAGGAGTTAGACGGTCAGCTTTACGTCAATCTCGGTATCTTGGTTTAGCTAAAACTCATTTACAACATATCTTTATGGCTGCTGGGCTGAATTTGTGTCGTCTTGATGCTTGGTTGAATGGTGTTCCCCTGGCAACCACTCGTTATTCTCGATTTATGACCCTCAAACCAAAAACTAGCTAAATTTTCGCTTACCGTTTTAATATATTCCCCCAATCCATGTATTACTTGGAGGAAAATAAGATCAGTTCAATCAATCGTTTCAAGCTTTTCTCCACCAGCTTGTAAGATGACGCTTGCTTACCTAATCTCAATTCTTGTAAAACTTTGGCGGCTAAAGAATTCAATTCATCTCTCAAAAGAGATTTCTCGGCTTTTGAACCTGATTTTTGGGAATTTAGCGACTCAGTTTCT
>JASJDX010000359.1 GCA_030064975.1 Pleurocapsa sp. MO_192.B19 | reverse complement strand
CTATGTCGGAGGAAACCTCCGACGGGGCGGTGCGCTTTTCCCTTTAACCTTTCCCCTTTACCCAAATACCACAAAAGTGCTCGTTGCATTGAGCGCGACCGTGAGGGTAAGTGAGAGTATAGCTAAAATTTTTAGCAACAGAATTTGATTTGATTGCTCTTGTGTCATTCTCACTTCAGGACAATTAGACTTTAACTGAGATCTTGCACCAGTACATAAAAACTGAATAATTGAGGCTTGACAATGAATTTAAGACCCTTCTTGCTCCGTCCCTATGTCGGAGGAAACCTCCGACGGGGCGGTGCGCTTTTCCCTTTAACCTTTCCCCTTTACCCAAATACCACAGTTGAATTACGGGCTAGGTGCAAGATCTCAGTTTATATCTAATTTGCGTCGCTCTTCTGACTTCTGACGAAGTTTGCTCAAGAGCATACCCCTTATCTTAATATTTCTTAGTATTTTATTAGTTTTTTTGTACTATTTAGACCTTGATTCTGGTTAAAATTTGCTTGATGTTTGCTCTTTTTTTGAGATTTAAGACACATAATTACTTTTAATATGTCTTAACAAAATGCTGGTTTATTGTAGCTTTTGGAATACAAAACACATGATTAATCTCAACAGTAATTTTATAACACTAATAAAATCAAAAATATAGCTAATTGTATTTTAGATGAAATTTAAGTGACATTAGCAAGTTTTTATTTAAAACTATTAGTTTTTAAGTTTAAAGCATATTGAAAAGAGAATTAGTTGTTTTATTGCTATTAATTGTTAGTTTGATTTAATTATTATTTAGCTTTAAATTAATAAAATACAAAAAACGGACAAAACTATGATACTTGTGTCTAATAAAGGTAGTTGAAATAGTTGTTTTTCTAATTTTGTTGTTGCAGAATGTATTCATCGAGAGAAAAACAAAATCAATAAAAAAGTTTTTAAATCTCGGCAAATAATCAAGTATTTTTCTAATTTAGGTGAAGTAAATGTCTAAAATTCAAATCGTAGAATTAAATCGTAACGCTTCTGAATTCAATGCCTTAAACGACCAAGAAACTGCTGAAGTAGTTGGTGGATACGGCGGATACTATAGCTATGATTATTCCAGTAAGATTGCTGCCATTTCTCAAGTTAACTTTAACGAAACTAATCAAGCTGCATTGGGCGGTGGCTATTACGGTGGAGCTAGTAACTATAACTCTACTTATCAAAATAACTCCGTTAGTATCTACCAATAATACTTGATACTACTATTAGCTTTGTGGTCAAAGATTACACACACATTAACTTTTTGGAGAACAAGAAATGTCTAAAATTCAAATCGCAGCATTAAATCGTAACGCTTCTGAATTTAATGCTTTAAACGACCAAGAAACTGCTGAAGTAGTTGGTGGATATGGCGGATATTACTCTGAGTATTACTCTAGTAAACTCGCTGCTGTTCAACAAGCCAATTTTAACGAAACTAACCAAGCTGCATTAGGCGGTGGCTATTACGATGGAGCTAGTAACTATAACTCCACTTATCAAAATAACTTTGTTAGTATCTCCCAATAGTACTTGATACTACTATTAGCTTTGCGATCAAAGATTACACACATATTAACTTTTTGGAGAACAAGAAATGTCTAAAATTCAAATCGCAGCATTAAATCGTAACGCTTCTGAATTTAATGCTTTAAACGACCAAGAAACTACTGAAGTAGTTGGTGGATACGGCGGATACTCTAGTTATTATTTCAGTGAAAAAATTGCTCTAGTTGACCAGTTCAACGGTAACACAACTAATCAAGCTGCACTAGCTGACTATTATGGCAGTGCTTACAATAGCAACTATACTGACCAAAACAACTACGTTAGTATCTATCAATAATACCAATATTGTTAGTTAATAATATTTGAGTATTTTTTGGTAATTGCTATTATGAGTTTTTCTCTATTCTGCTCGTTTAAATCTAATTAAGAATAGATCGGCAGAATAGAAACCTCATAAAAAAGAACTAATTAAGATATTTTCTGTTCAAAAAATTGATTGAAATCATATTAGAAAATATCGCATCAATTCTGAGTTTTAATGAGAGTTAGAAATGACTAAAATTCGACTTGCCCAATTAAACTCCCACCCCTCTAAATTCAATGTTTTAAACGAAGCTGAAACTTCTAAAATTATTGGTGGTAGCTCTTACCTTTATCGTAATACTGGTTTCAACTTTAGTGCCTATATCTATTCTAGATTTAACGTCAAAGTTACAGATATTGAGCAGATGAACGAAAATGAAACTATTCAATTTACTTTTGGTGGTAATAGATATAGTTTCACCAATCAATCTAACGGTACTAGTCAACATAACTTCGTTTTAGTTGAGCAGTAAACTGCTAACCAGAAATCTTTCTAGTTACTGTTAATAGACTTGTATTACAGGTTTTTATTAATAGTAACTAGGGAAGATAGAAGACAGTAATCAAGAAATATATTGACTATATTTCTTGGTTTGAACGCGCCCTAGCACATTGTACAAATAATAGCTTTTGAGAGAATAAAAATGTCTAAAATTCAAATTGCTGAACTACAAGAAGTAAATTCTGAGTTAAACCTATTAAGCGATCGCGAAACTAGTATGGTTGTTGGTGGCTATAGAAACTATTTTGGTAATTTTGACTTCACTAACATTATTCAAATTAACAGTAACATTAATGTGCAAATAGCCTTCAATGGTGATAACTTCAACTTGGCTAACTTAAATAATAATGCTAATGCATCCTAAGACTAGTAAGCCATCTAAACTAGTTATTAATCATACTGACATTCATGTCAATTAACTATTTTACCGAGTTAAATTCTTAGACCAAGGAAATGGTCACTGCTCAAAGCTACTTGATTCTTAAGGAAGTTTGCTTTAACCATTTTTATGGTCAACAAAATAAAAGAATAAGAGTTACTTAGGCTTTTTGAACTTCATTATTTGCTGTTAATTAGGGTGCTTGGCTTATTACTCCTAAACTCTGTAACTATTTGAACTTCTTCTAGCTGTTGTTGTAGCCACTCGGAGAATAAAGCTGACATAATTTGATTATGTAATTCTTCATCTAGCTGGGGTTGAATGATCTCTTCAACTAAGATAAGATGAACCCCCATTGAGGTAACGATAGGTTTCAACAGTTGAGGTGGAGAAGCTGCAAATACGGCGGCAGATATTTCAGGTTTCAAGTTCTGCCGTTGTAGCACTCCACAATAGCCTCCAGAGCGACGGCTAGCAGGATTGGATTCGTACTCTCTAGCGATATCGTGAAAGCTCATTTCCCCTTCTTGGAGAGCGCAAAAAAGTTCGATCGCCAGATCTTCATCGTCTAAAATTACTTCATACATCGCTGCCCCTGCATAGTCTAGCTGATGTTGATAGAAAAAAGATTGAACGCGATCGCTAAATAGATGTTGAACTAGTTTTTTAGTTAGAGTATTAGTATGAATTAGGTCTTCAAAATCATCCATAGATAAATGATTTTTTTTTAACCATTGCCACGTCGCTTCAACGTTATGTAGATTGTGAGTTAAACGAAAATCATCTGCTGCTTGTTGCAGTTCTTCTTCGCTAACCTTAATTTTCAACTTAGCTGCTTTGGATTCAATTATTTGGCAAGTAGCTACCCCTTCTAGAATTCGATTTAATTGGCTCGACAGCTTGAGGTGATTTAGAATAGCTGTCTGATTAATTTTTAAAACTCGTTTCATAACTCCTTCACCAATGTAACTTTATATATTTATATATTGTTTTGCTTGTACTATAAATCGGAGTTCAAATATTTATTTGCGAACATAACCTAAGGTTATCAACACATCAATTTGTGTATCAGGACAAAGCACAGGCAAAACGATGGGAGAGATTTAATAACCCCTCCCATTGCCAAACAATCAAGATTTTACAATTTCATTCCATCTTGTTGTAATTTCTTAAACGGATCGATAAAAAAGTCAATCACGCGACGTTGACGGATAATTATTTCGGCTGTAGCAGTTTGACCAGGAGTCAAGGGAATACGCTTACCTTCGTCTAAGACGTAAGGCTTATCTAATTCTATTTTTAGCTCATAGGTTTCTTGTTTTCCTTGGGGAGTTTCGGTCACCTTAGAGTCAGGAGAGATAGAAATTAATTTACCTTCGCTGACACCATAATCCTGGAAAGGATAAGCATCAAATTTAACTTTGACGGACATTCCTTGTTTGAGAAATCCACTATCGGTGGGGGGAATCTGCGCTCGCAGAATCAAAGCAGAATCTTGGGGGGCAATTTCAATCATCCTCTCCCCTGGTTGAACTACTGCCCCTCTACCCCTAGCAGGGATATGGAAAACTATACCATCAGTAGGAGCAATTAGTTCTCGTTGTTTTAATTGGAATTGACTCGATTCAATTTGCTTATTGGTTTGAGCAATCTCGGTTTTTAGAGTCATAATCTGGGATTCTAACTCCTGGATATGTTCTTCTGTTTTGAGCTTTTCTAACTTGCCTGAAGCAGTTAAAGTTTGGTCGCTGCGTTTTTGTTCTTCTAGCCGCAGGGATGCCTGTTTGATTTCTGCCTCTGATTTTTTAATCAGATTTTTGTAGCTATTTTGCTGCTCTTTAAGTCGAGATCTAGCTTGCTTCATGGCAGAAGTTGCTTGGGCTAAACGTTCCTGATTTTCTTTGGCTTGTTGTTGTATATCCAAGAAACGATCTTGGGCAATTACTCCTTGTTTATATGCTGCTTCATAGCGTCTAGTTTTTTCTTGAGCCCCCAGCAAAGCTAATTCGGCTTCTTTACGCGCCGCCATACTGGAATTAATTTCTTGTTTTGCCTGTTCAATCTGTGCTAGCTTTTCTCCTTTTTGAGACTCGTAAAGGGCTTTGAGGGTATCGAGATTTTGCCGTGCCTGAGCTAGCTGAGATTGCTTTTCTAGAAGTCTTGAGCGGTTTTCATCTTCTTTGGTATTGAGAGCGGCTTGGGCTTGATTTTGCATCAGTTCCAGTTGGCTTAATCGCTGCTGTAGCCCAATTTGTTTGTCTTGTAGTTGCTCTAGTTCAGAATTAACTATTTTAGAGTCTAATTCAGCCAAAATTGCTCCTTTTTTGACTTTTTCGCCTTCTTTGACAGTAATAGCCTCAATTCTTCCTGCGACAGGAGCATCTAAATGAATAACCCGATCTTTTGGCTCTAATTTGCCACGAGCAGTCCCTGTCTGATCGACTTTAGTTAGAACTGACCAAGGTAAAATAATCCCTGTTCCAATTACCAGAAAATAGAGTAACCCCCTTGTCCAAACACGGGGTAGAGCATCCAGAAGATCTTTTGTTGCTGCTGACCAATCTTCTCGCTCTGTTATAACTGCGGGTTGTGCTGTGGAGGAGTAGTGAACTATAGCTGAGTTGTTAGAAACACGATCATTGTATTTAGAGATCGCCAATTCAGATTTAACTTGGTTTGTGTCAGGAAGTTGTAGCTTTGTATCGCTCGATCTATCCGAGGTAATTGTATCGAGAGTCCTCTTAATCTCCTCGATGGGGGAGTTTTTAAGTAAGAAACCTTTCGCCCCTATGCTCAATGCCTTGTTGATATGTTCTGATTGAGTGTGATTGGTAAAAACTATAGTTTTAATCTGAGGAAAATTATAACTAATCCTCTTAATTAAGTCATAACCATCAATTTCTGGAAGATCAAAATCAATTATGATTACATCGGGAGTAAGTTTTTGAATTGTCTTAAAGGTTTCTAATTGGCTACTAGCCGTTCCGACAAAAGTTATACTTGGCTCTAGCTTAAGCTTGCTTTTTAGCAGTTTGCCACTAAAGCTTTGATTATTATCAACAAGTAAGATACGAGTTTTTGCGGGAACTTTTCCGCTGGCTAGGGCAATGGCTGATTCTGGTTGGGAATATGACATGAGCTTAAGTAATTCTGGATTTTAATATTGTTGAGATACGGCTAACTGTTGCTGATTGAGATAGAAGTAATGTCCTTGTTTTGCCATTAACTCGTTGTGAGTCCCTTTTTCTACTAAAATGCCCTTATCAAGCACTAAAATTATGTCTGCTTGGCGAATTGTAGAAAGACGGTGAGCAATAATAATGGTGGTGCGATGTTTAATAATGGTTTTGAGGTTATTTTGAATAATCCTTTCGGATTCAGCATCAAGACTGCTGGTAGCCTCATCTAAAATCAATAGACGGGGATTACCCAACAGAGCGCGAGCGATCGCCAATCGTTGACATTGACCTCCTGAAAGTGACCCTCCTCTTTCTCCTACTAGAGTTTCGTATTTAAGAGGCAGTTTTTGAATAAATTCATCTGCACCCGCTTGTTCTGCTGCTTCTCTAATCTCTTCTAGGGTAGCTTCGGGATGTTTAACACTGATGTTTTCGCGAATTGTTCCCCCAAAGAGGAAGTTTGCCTGATCTACCACCCCTACCTGCCGTCGCCAAGATGAAGGAGAAGCATTGGCTAAATCATGACCATCAACTAGTACCTTTCCTTGTGTAGGGGAATACAAAGCTAAAATCAGCTTGGCAATAGTGGTTTTTCCTGAACCACTACGACCGACAATTGCTACAGTTTGTCCTGGCTGTACTTCAAAACTCAGATTTTCTAAGACGTTAGCTTTGTCATCGTGATGATAACGGAAGCTCACTTCTTGAAAACGCAGATGCCCTTCAATAGTTGGTAAAAACTGTCGGGGGTTAGTTTGCCAATCTTCTTCTGGTTCTGCTTCTAAGACATCATTAATTCGTTCAACAGAGATAATTACTTCTTGAATTTGATTCCACAACACTGCTAAACGTTGAAAAGGACTAATTACGTTACCCAGTAGCATATTAAAAGCGATCAACTGCCCAATGGTTAATTCGTCTTGGATTACCTGCCAAGCTCCAAACCACAACACCGCAGTAGTAGCTGTTACCTGAATTGTGGAACTAATTACTTGAACTTTGTTACCAATTACTTGTCCACTAAAACCTTTTTTTACTGCTTTATTAAGATATTCTTCCCAACGCCAGCGTACACGATGTTCCACGGCCATTGATTTGACGGTAGCAATTCCTGAAAAGGCTTCAATGACGTAACTTTGTTCTTTAGCTGAGGCGGTAAAGATATCTCGCGAAATTTTTTGTAAAAATGGTGTGGCAACTAAAGCCAATATAAAGAACGGTGGAACAATCACTAATGCTAGTAAAGCCATCTTCCAGCTATACCAGAACATTAAACCGACATAGACAAAGATGGTGAGGAAATCAAGAAAGATCGATAAAGCTTCCCCTGTTAAAAAGTTTTGGATCTTTTGATTTTCTTGGAGACGAGCGACAATATCTCCCACGTAACGAGATTCAAAGAAGCTGAGGGGCAGTTTAAAACTGTGTCTGACAAAACCGACAATCAGGGAGACGTTAACTTTTTGGGATACATGATCTAATAGGTACTGCCGCAACCCAGAAATTGCGACTTTAAATAAACCAAAAATCAGTAACCCCATCCCCACTGCCATCAGGGTAAGGCTACTGCGCTGTACTACTACCCGATCTAACAATAGCTGAGTTAATAGGGGTGTAACCAAACCAAAGATTTGAATTACAATTGAAGCAATTAAAACTTCCAAGAGAACTACGCTGTGGGGTTTTAATAGTTCTAAAAATCGCCAGATGGGAAAAGAGGATTGTTTGCCTTCCTCTAGCCAGGTAGTCGGTTCTAGTAAAAGAGCATAACCAGTCCATCCTGCCTGGAATTCTCTATGGGTCAAAACTCGCTGTCCCATGGCAGGATCGCCAACGATAACCTGTTTTTTATTGATTTCATAAACCACAATATAGTGATTATTATCCCAGTGAGCGATCGCAGGTAATTTTTGGTCAGCAAAACGATCTAAAGTGGCTTTAACAGGTCGAGTCACAAAGCCAATAGTCTCTGCTGCCGATGCTAAACCCCTGAGAGTAGAGCCATTGCGATTAACATTAGCTAAATCCCGCAGACGATTAAGACTAAAATTTTTCCCCCAATACTGTCCCACCATAATCAGGCAAGCTGCACCACAGTCACTGACACTCTGTTGTGCATAGTAGGGATAACGCTGGATCAGTCTTTGCCATAGATGACCAACACGCTGTTGCGGTGAAGGGAAATATGCTCTTGTCTTGTCTTTGGATGGTTTATTTTCCCTTGGGGTGGTAGATGGCAGGTCGATCGCCTGAACTGGTTTAACCTCAATTGGTACCAGGGCATTCTCTGGCACTACAGTACTTTGAGTAGTTTGAGTACTTGGAAAACTAGTTGATTCTGTTAAATATAGTTGGACTGCATCACGGTCTTTATAACTCAGACTATATAATTCAGTGAGTTGGTTAACCTGCCAGAATTTCTGAGATTGAGATTGATGAGGAAAGTAAATACTTCCTGTGGCTAGTTTTTGACCAGCCTCATTTTCTAATTCTCCTCTTGTGATTAACCACAGGTATTGTTCTGATAATGATGAAGAGAGTAATTGCCCTTGATTTAAATAATTAGGCTGTAATAACGGAATAACTGGTTTTAGTTTTTCTAAAGACAAGCTTTTAAGTTCTGATGTCTGACAACACAGTAGTAGTAGTTCTTGAAACAGAGCCTGTTGTTTTAGATGTTCTCCTAAAGAAGGATCTTGTTCGATCAGCTGTTGTAGTAGAGTTCCAGGAATAAACGCTAACTGTAGTTTAAAGGAAGCTCTGGCAACATAAGGACGAAAAGATTCCTGAGGAAATAATGTTAGTTGCCCAAAAGATGTCCCTTTCTCTAAAGAGGTCATTAACTGACCAAAGGTATTAAATAATCTAACTTTCCCTGTCAAAATCAGGTATATACCTGGAGTTGATTGGGCAGCTTGCCAAAATTGCTTTCCTGTAGGCGGTTCAACTAGTTTTATTTCTAGTAAATATTTTTCTAGTTCTGGTTTGGATAAAGGTCTACCAAGTATTTGTTCTAGTTGCTGTTGTAAGTGTTTGTGGAATACTGATTGAGATGGGGAATCTATGTACATGATTGAAAACTAGATAACCTTGTTAATTGGCTTTGTAACTTAAATGAAATGAAAAGGACTAAAACTCACCGCTTGAGGTGGTTTATTTCCCTGGAGATTCCGAATTACAATATTAGACTTGCTGGATGTTTTGCCTTCGTTTGCTTGCTGAAGTGATCGCGACCGCCGAGTTGATAATCCCATCTGCTTCAGTAAACGATTGACATGACGTTCGCTTACCTCTATCCCCAACTCTTTGGCTAAATGTTTACTCA
>JASJDX010000358.1 GCA_030064975.1 Pleurocapsa sp. MO_192.B19 | reverse complement strand
TTACTTGATAGCTGCCAGGTACTATCTGGGTTGCAATACAAAGGCGGTTCCAAGCATTAATTGCCACGATCGCCATTAGCAGTTTCACGATTTGCTCAGGTGTAAAGTAGCGACTTTATGCCCTCAGTGCTTGGTCAGAAACACCCTTTTTCACTCCCCAAGAGCGAGCTGCTCTAGCTTTGACCGAAGCTGTTACACAAATTGGCAAACAAGGCGTGCCTGATCCAGTATATGAAGAAGTGAGTCGCTACTTTACACCTGAGCAAATCGTGAAACTGCTAATGGCGATCGTGGCAATTAATGCTTGGAACCGCCTTTGTATTGCAACCCAGATAGTACCTGGCAGCTATCAAGTAAAAGCAGCAGCTTAAAAACCATGATTACTACAGCAAAAAACAAGCCTATAGATCGGCTGAAAGAGTTTAATCAACATAAATCGCTCCTATTTGCGATCGCCTATCGGATGCTTGGCAGCGTCATGGATGCCGAAGATATGGTACAGGAGACTTTTCTGCGATGGCAGCAAGGGTCAAAACAAAACGTCAAGTCTGCTAAAGCCTATCTTACCAAGATTACTACTCGCTTGTGTATCGATCGACTCCGTTCAGCCCGCGTTCGGCGAGAACAGTATGTAGGGTCTTGGCTACCCGAACCTTTGGTCACAGAACTAACTACAGATCCTACTAAAACGATTGAGTTGGCTGACTCTTTGGCGATCGCCTTTCTGCTCTTACTCGAACAGCTATCACCATTGGAACGGGCGGTCTTTTTGCTGCGGGAAGCCTTTGGCTATGAATACAGCGAAATCAGTCAGATTATCGATAAAAAACCTGCCAACTGTCGGCAGATCGCTCGACGGGCGCGTCAGCATCTAGCAGATCGGCGATCTCGCAGAGATGCGCTTCGCGGTGAGCGTTTTCAGACCTCTCCTGAGCAGCAGGAACAGTTAACCCGCAAGTTTATGCACGCTTCTCAAAGAGGCGATTTACAGGGACTGCTGGACTTACTTGCCGAAGACATTACCCTCTGGTCTGATGGAGGTGGTCAGGTCGTAGCCTGTCTCAAGCCTTTACACGGTGCGGCCAAAGTAGCTGGATTTCTACGGGCGATTCATCGCCGTGGTCAAAAACTTAGCTTTAACTATGATCTTGAGCTAGTTCAAGTCAATGGTCAACCTGGAATCATTTATAAACTTGGCAACAAAGTAGAAAGTGTAGTGGCAATTGATATAAAAGACAATCAGATCTTTTCTCTCTACTTTATGAGAAACCCAAACAAGCTGGCATCGCTTCGCCTAAGTAGCAAGTAGCGACTAGCCCTTCGGGTTCGACAGTTTGCTCAACAGCGTGGTTGGATATGCGCGGGAAACCCACCCATCCCCCACGCTCAAGTCGGACAAAGGGGTAATCCCCGCATGTACCCGCCCAACGCAACTGTCTCACAAGTAGCAAGTAATAAGTAAGATATCTTCAAGATTTTAAGTTGAAAATAAGCAGACTGAGATCGCACAGCCAAGCCAGCAAATAAAGACTTATTTAATTCAAGAGGAAAATAGAGATGTTGACACCAGAATTGAGATTTATCAATCCAACTGATTTATACGATCCAGCACCTAATGGTTACACTCATGTTGTTATTGCTCCAGCTCATCGAACTACTGTTTACATTGCTGGACAAGGTGGTGAGGACAAAAATGGTAATCTTTCAGATAATTTTGTCGATCAGTTAAAGCAAGCTTTTGCCAATCTACAAATCGCTTTAATTGCAGCAGGAACAGAACCCAAGCACGTTGTTAAAATTAGTACCTTTATTGTCGATCATGATGAGTTGAAGCTGGAACAGCTAACCTCTGAAGTATTAGCAATTTGGGGAGAGAAAACACCAGCACAAACATTAGTTCCAGTTCCAAGGCTAGCGTTAGATGGTATGTTGTTTGAGGTTGATGCGATCGCTATAGTACCAGAATGATCCTAAATCCTGTTCCCAGAGGTTACTTATGTATCGCCCCCTAAATCCCCCAAAATTGGGGGACTTAAAGTTACGTGAGTTCGATGGAATTAAAAAAGTGCAGGGGGTAGAACAGGCAAGCCTTTGGGTTCTAAATCAAGGGAAGGTTTTTGCGGTAAATAACGTGAGTGAGACAAAGGGTCAAAAAACTAAAAACTCAGTAATATTCTGATTTCCCAATGTCTGAATTGCTCATTCTCTCGTTGTTTATCTCGCATAGTTCGAGGTTTATCTCGCGTAGTTCGAGAAAAAAATCATAACTCCGTTGCGTAGCTTTTCGCGTTCGCGTAGCGGAGGGGCTGTGTGCGTCACCTGTGGGCGCACTTTATAAGCCCCGTTGTCCGAATTATATAGCGAATACTCCGAACTGCGAACTCTGAACTGCGAACTGCGAACTCACGTTGTTATAGGAAAGGATGTCATTTTGTATACAGAGACATTCTGTAGTTCTAAAAGTCCAGCTATCTAAACACTTAGATGCTAGGTGCTATTTTTCAAAGCTCTAATCCATCAGTAATCATTAATTTATAAAGTGCTTGAAGTCGAGTTTTTGCTTCTAGTTTGGCTAAAATATTGTTGATGTGAAACTTAACTGTACTATCACTAATATAGAGTTGTTCGGCAATATCGCGATCGCGTAATCCTTTAGCCAATAAAGTAATTACTTCCTGTTCTCGATGAGAAAGCCTCTGTTGCGATCTTATAGACTCGTCGAGTCCCCAAGTATCACCCTTGATTACAGTGGCTACAGCTTCCCTCAATTGGCTGGAAGTCGTAGAAAAATCGATCATAGCTTTTACCCCGCCAGGAATTATTTTTGAATTATTATTAACCCAAATAATGCGATCGCTCGTTTTGATTAGAGAAGTTCGATCTGTCAGCAGGGGGATATGACGCTCCTCATTAGCACAAACTCTTAATCCTGCTGAATAAGCTAGCTGAGTAAATCCCTTTTACAGCAGAGGTGAGCGACATTTAATATTAAGAGATAACTCTGAAAGATTTACTGAGGAGGGAAACTCTAGAGAAAAAGGGATAACCAGCAAAACTACTAATCTTATTGGCGATCGCCCATTCAGGATATCTAACCCAAGACTCATCTGCTAGGTTATTACTTAATAGAGATACACGATTTTGAGCAATTCTACCAATCTTATATGCACCCATTGGTATACGACTAAAAGAACCATCTGTGTGAGTATATAATCCAGATGATGCTACTAATCGCAACATTTTACCATCTGGTTCAACTAGCCAAATTCGAGCGAAAGTACAGTCAAAATACTGAACCAATCCATCCGTTGCCAACCGAGCAATTTCCTCTAAATCTAGGGAAGTAGAAAAGCTTTGAGCTATTTGATTGGCTTGCTGTAAATCCCAGACTAACCCTGTATGATCGAGCATGATTATGTTGCGACATTATTTACTTTAAGAAGATGATTTTCTTTGACAAGCAAATAATAAGATTTTCTAGTAAGGGTTCTGCCTGGAAATAAGATACCAGCCTTGAAACCGCACAGATAACTGTTGGGAGAGGAAGATTAACCATGAAGGCTGGTATCTTATTTTTTTGCTCCTCCCTAAAGTATGCCAGAACGACGCTTTATTTACCTAAAAAAACGCACAAAAAACTTAAGGCGATCGCCTTAAAGACTATCCTAACCTAAATACGTAATGCTATATTTGAACATCTAGATATTGAAAATCCTCCGCAATCGCTTTTTTTCATCGGCGATCGCTTTATCTAATTAGGTAATTATAGGTGTCCTTAGCTATGTTTATCTATTTGCATTCTTTATCTGGCGATCGCAGTTCCTACAAGACAGGTTCGCTCTAAATTTGTACCATCTACATTACTACCTTCTAACTCAGCACAAAGTAAATTTGCTCCCGACAAATTAGCTCCAGCTAGATTCGCTCCCCGTAGATCGGCTTCTTCAAGGTTTGTATCGCTGAGGTTAGCTCCTTGTAAATCTGCCTGAGACAAATTAGCTCCTTTGAGATTGGCACTGTTAAGATTGGCTCCTCTTAAGTCTGCCCCCCGCAGATCTACCCCTTTAAGATTAACTCCAGTCAAATTCGCTCCGCTAAGAAATGCTCCAGATAAAGAAGCCTTAGATAATTTCGCCCCCATCAGATTAGCTCCCCTCAGATTACCACCACGCAAGTCAGCATTACTTAAATCGGCTTGCATTAAATTAGCTCCCAACAAATTGGCTCTGATGTCCGATCGCTTCAACTGCGCTCCTAATAAATTAGCCCCATCTAATCTTGCTCCTTTAAGATTAGAGTGAGAAAAATCTGTTCCAACTAAGTTAGCTCCAGATAGGTTAATTCTCTCTAATTGGCAATTAGTCAGATCTTCGTCTTCTAAGTCAATTCCTGGAAAGTGTTTTTGTTGTCCTGCGCGAATTATGTCTACAGTCATTAGTAATGTTATTTTAGTTTTGTTTTGATTGGTAAATAATAAATTTGATAAATAATCAATAATTTAAGAAGATGCAGTTTTGTTTTTGTTGATATCGCCAGAATCTATCAACCACATTCCTGTAGCAATTTTGGGTTGATACGCCTGGAGAGTCATTCCTTGTTGCATTCCCATAACTAAAAGAGATAAAGCATCTAACAGCTTAGGATCATATCTTTTACCTACTAAAGCTTGACAATCTGCCAAAGCTTTAGTGTAGGGATTTTTATTTGAAGAATACTGCTTGTACGCTTTCATTTTTTGCTGGAAATCTGCCAATAAGCAAATTATTCGTGACTCTAAAGGAATAGCGTCATAAGCTAATCCTTGGGGAATTCCAGAGCCATCCCAAGCTTCTCGTTGATGAGTCAGAATTCTCGAAATTGCTTCTAGTTGAGGCATGACTCGTAATACTGAAGCTTTGGGTAAAGATTTACTCTCTTCTAATGCTTCTTTTTGTACTTGCGACTGCTTATTACGATCTTTTGTGACCTCAGGCAAACCGACACGATGCAACAACCCCGATAGATAAAGTCGTTTAGCTTGCCAAGCAGGTAGATCTAGTAACTGTGACATTGCTTCTGCCATTGCTGCTACTTCAGAAGCCGCCATGGGATTACTAACGTCGGTAATATCTAACAGTTGAGCCATCCGTAAGAAGGCTTGCATTTCGTTAGAAACAATGTTTTCATCTAGATCTTTAAAACCACTAAAGTTAGCAGATTGCTCTGGTTGATGTAGATTTTTTTGGGAATCTTGGAGATATTTAACTACTTGAGCCACAACTGCATCTAAGTCATCTCTTTGTCTTATACCAGATTCGGCGGTCATTCTAGCTACTTTTTCCGCCATCATTGCGGCTAATTCTGGTTGATAGCCTTTGATATGGTCAATTGCTAATTCTACAGTTTCACGAACTAGTTCTGGTTCAAATGTCCAAAAACCATAGAATTTACGCTCTAAATCTTCTTTGGGCTTGTTAGCACCATAATCTGCATCAGATAACTCCTGACACAACACCATTGCTGTGTAGGTAGGAGAAAGAATCATCAAATGCCATTCTTCAGCAACGGGATCTTCTGACTTAAGATTGACTAACGCCACGTTATCTTTTTTACTGGTGGGATGGCTGTCAAACCCTGCATCAGGAGTTGCCATAATTGCCACATATTCCGATCGATCAGCTAGATCTTTGTAGCGATCGGCTTCTTCTAAATACCATTTACCACGCTGAAAAGCCGTTACCATTAAGGGCGCACTTTCGGAATCTAAAATAAAGTCTTCCAAGGCATGACAAAGAGCAACCAGGGTGTTTTTATAATAAACACCTAAATTAAGAGGTTGTTTGCCATGGCGATGAGCTTCGTCTAATCTTTGTAATATCGAACCTTTCAGCATAGTAAATAATCAGTTATTTAAAGATAAGGCGGGATCCAAAAAAATACGCCTTGAGTGAATAGTTAATATATTTTGTTTTTAAACAGCAGTAGTTAATTGTTGTTTATCTAATTTTACAGGAGCAGACAACGCTTCTTCTAGAGGGGCTTTACCCAACTTGTCTTCTAAAATTCGCATCACTTCCCGACCAAAATCATTGGGATTCTGTTTCCAGGCTTGAAGACATACTTCACCAAAGAAAGAACCTAGTGGTTCAGGATTCCACAATAGTTTTTTAGCTGTCCAGGGCATTAAACTCATCGGATTATATCCTGGTTTGAGAATATTATTCTCAAAGGCATACTCTTCTAAATGAGTATGAGGTTGCAAACCAATAAAGAAAATTGCTGGCTCTACCTTATCTGCCCCAAATATTGCCTCTAACTGTCGGTGATAAGCAATGGTTTGTTTAATTGTTTCATAAGTTTCATCAATTACGTTAAAAGAATAATTAACTGAAACTACATCATTAAACCCTGCTGCCTTAAGATCGCGACAGTTTTGTAACACAGTACGTAAATTGTATCCCATACGCATTTTGCGCACCAACTCCTGAGAACCACTAGTGATGCCGATTTCAAAGTAGTTCATTCCTGTTTTAACCATCAAGTCAGCCAATTCTGCGGTTACATTGTCGGCACGAATATAAGCCGCCCAGTGGATGTCTTTCATGCCTGAATCAATAATCTTTTGTAATAGCTCGATCGCATCAGGAATATACTTTTTGGCAGGAATAAACTGAGCATCGGTAAACCAAAAGTTACGAATCCCTCTCTCATAAAGTTGACGCATTTCTTTGACTACTTCATCAGCAGGATTGATTCGTACTTGTTTGCCTTCGACTACGGTATAAACACAGTAGCAACAGTTGTGAGGACAACCTCTTTTAGTCTGTACTCCAATATAAAAGTCGTTTTCCTGGAGATAATAGTCAAATTCAGACCAAATAGTGGCAATATAATCATAATTACAAGCAGTTTTTTCGATGGGAGTTGGCCATTCGTGGATTAATCGCTCTCTAGGTTGATTTTCTCCTACTACGTAACAACGTTCATCGCGAAACTCTCGATTGCGAAGAATTTTCTCTAATAGTTGTTCTCCTTCCCCCACAGAGACGATTGTGCCTTTTGGTAACTGCTGTTGCAATTGCTCATAAAACACACTCACAGCACCACCACCAACAACGGTACGAGCTTCGGGGCAATATTTTCTGGCTCTTGTTAATCCTCGTTTGATTAGACCAACGTTGCGCCATAATTCTCCGTAATAAGCTGTAGCCACCTTTAGTCCGCCTAATGCTCCTCTTAATCTGATTAGAGGATTCTTAGCATAGTAAATCTCAAAAGCGTTCTGTAATGGGTTCCCGCCTCTACCTCCCACTGGCGCGTAAATTTGGATATCTCGCCAAGAAAATACTAGTAAGGAGGGTTGAAACTCATCGATACATCGATCCAAGGCACGGTTGAAATCTAGTGGTGGTACCGTACCCAAATCAAAAATCTTTTGTTGGACTTCAGGAAAAAGTTTGTGAACATGGTCACAAAGATAAACTACTCCAATGGGAAAAATTGGGTTACAGGGAAGACGAACATAAAGGATTCGCTGAGTCATGGGTGTTCAGTATTGTATTGTTAAGTTTTGCAAGTTTTATGAGCTAGTCGAAGACTTAGGTATGCTGACAAGATTAATTTGTTCATATAACTTAACTTTAGCGAGATTATTGACCACAATCAACCAAATTTAGTCTTAGATGCTTGAGTAGTTGCATTACATGGGTTAACTAGCAACATATTGCCGTCAATTTATATACTTAATAAAATATAAAATTTTTGAATTTTAAACATAAGTCAATTCAGCTAACAACTTTCAACAAATATAAAATCTTTCTTAAGAAATATCTTGTCTAAAATTATGTGAATCCAAGATTAGATAAATATCTATTGGTAGCTAGTTTTACAGTCAGTTGGGATCGAGGAATGTTAGTTTAGACAAAGAAATAAAAAAAACACTTTATAACCTCTTCATATAGTCATGGCACAAATTTTAGATCCCGTACCAAATGGTGAAAATAGTAGCATTCTTTGTTGCTATGTAAATGCAACTAGCCAAATTCAAATAGCTCGCATTACTAACATTCCTAACTGGTATTTTGAACGGGTAGTTTTTCCAGGGCAAAGATTAGTTTTTGAATCTTATCCTAACGGTATTCTAGAAATACATACAGGAATGATGGCTAGTGCTATACTTTCTGATACAATTCCCTGTCAAAGGCTTTCTTTACAAGCAATAGAACAGGATCAAGGTAATAAGGCAAAACAACAAAAAACAAGTATTCAAAAAACTCCTGCTTTTGCAGCAAGATAGCGCACCATGTCCATTGACCAAAATAATTACTTGAATCATAGAAAGCTTTCTCAGTCTATTAACATTCCAGTTGAAAAATACAGAGAAGCCTAAAGATTTTTTAAATATTGAAGATAATTAATGTCAGGGGTTGTTAGTTTTAGCAACTCCTTTATTTTTTGTTTATAGTAAATAACGGAATCAAAATTGTTTTTGATATAAATTAATACTTATACTTGGGTAGCAAATTTGGATTTACCATCTTTTCT
Source organism: Pleurocapsa sp. MO_192.B19 (assembly GCA_030064975.1). Classification (GTDB taxonomy): domain Bacteria; phylum Cyanobacteriota; class Cyanobacteriia; order Cyanobacteriales; family Xenococcaceae; genus Waterburya. The sequence goes on along the minus strand of JASJDX010000358.1, from coordinate 774 downwards.
CTGGTTGTGGAAAATTGCCGCTTGGGCGATGGGAGGAGCGATCGCTTTTTACCTCCTGCTTCTTTTTTCAGGAATCTGGATGTTTTATGGTCGTGCTACGAGAATTGGTCGTCCACACTGGCTAAGAAATGCCCACTACACTGGCGGAATAATAATTGTCTTTTTAGTTTTTTTGTTACTGGCGATAGGTATAGTAGGGACAGTGGGTTACTATGGCAGCCTGGGACATTCCCCTCATCTGTGGTCAGGTTTATTTGTGGTGGGTTTAATTTGTTTGTCTGCTTGGAGTGCTAATCAGATTGATGTTTATAATACCTGGGCGCGATCGCTTCACATTACTATCAACGCTATTTTGTTTGTTGGGTTAGCTTATGTTTCTTGGACAGGTTGGGAGGTGGTGCAGAAGTATTTGTAATAAGTAATAAGTAATGGTGACATCTTCCTGCCATAAGGTAAATCGGGAGACTGGTGGCGGTTGATGTTAAATTTACTTTACGGCCTACTCACTAATGTTTTGATGAATGTTTTTGGTAGAAAAAGTCTGTTAATTGTTATTTTAAGTTTTTGTCTCACAATTATTGCTGGCTACTGGTATTCCAGTCAGTCTCAGGTGAGTTCGAGTTTAGTAGGGCAATCTGATGTTCCTAGCTTTGCTATTCCTATTGACTGTAATTTAGGTCAAGATTGCTTTGTCATGCACTACGTCGATATTGATAGTAGTCCCAAAGCGGTTGATTTTAATTGTGGGAGACAAACTTATGATGGTCACAAGGG
>JASJDX010000357.1 GCA_030064975.1 Pleurocapsa sp. MO_192.B19 | reverse complement strand
TTTTTCCTATTCCTTCTAACACTAGCAAATAATATGTTTCTACAGGCTGGACTGATTGTTCTGTTGGCTGAGAATCTATTTCCTCTCCCGCTGATTCGGCATTGACGATCGCTGGAGCGATTAACCAAAAACACAAACAGACTATGATTGGTACAAGTTGTTTCATAGTGCTTCAATACTGTAACTTTCCCTAAATCTTACCGACCAATTAAATTGGTATTAGAGGTTTATTGTAATCTTCAGCAACCAATAGTTATGGGCGATCGCGTCTTTTGATGCTCTCAAAATTGAAGCGGTTTCTCTTCCTGCTACCCAGATGTTAAGTCAGGTATTAACATACTTGCCTAAATTATTAACTGCAATTGCGCTCCTGGGATTGGCATATGTAGCTGGCAGATATGCGGCAATTGATTACCGATATTTGACTGGGTTGGGTTTCAATCATATCTTTCAGGCATTAGGATTATCGCAATTTAGTTCTATTGCTTCAGAAGATACCAAACAGCCAAATTTAACCCTTACTCCTGCCGAGATTACGGGAATTCTGGCTTTAGTAGCGATTATGCTGATTGCTACTATTACCGCAGTAGATATTTTGCAACTAGCAGCCTTAGAAACCTTGTTGCAATCGATTTGAGCTGTAGGAGGTAAAATTGTCTTAGGATAAATCGTCTTTGCTATTGGTCTATGGTTAGCTAATGCTGCTTTTAAATTAACTTTTGTGAGCGGGAAGTCCCGGCCTGTACTGCCAAGGATGTAGCAGTCAGGGTCGGGATGAAAGCGAACTTGGCAACGTAGTGGGATGTGTTTACCACTTGCAAAGTTTTATGGTAACCTAGTGTAATGATTCTAAACTACAACTATAGGATTTACCCAGATAGCAATCAAGTTGAGTTACTTAACGAGTGGCTCGAAACTTGTCGTGTGTCTTATAACTATGCGCTACGAGAACTGAAAGATTGGATTGCGTCTAGAAAATGTCCAATTGATAGATGTTCTTTGGAATCTGAATACATCATAGCTGCGGATTATCCTTTTCCTAGTTACCACCAACAGCAAAATAACCTACCCTTAGCCAAGAAAAAATTTCCTAGACTGAAAACTGTACCATCTCAGGTATTGCAAACCAATATCAGGCGACTGCATGATAGCTGGGATTCTTTTAGAGCTAGGGGTTATGGCTTTCCGAGGTTCAAGAAATACGGGCAGATGAAGTCTATCTTGTTTCCTCAGTTCAAGACTAATCCACTGACTGATTGGACTATTCAACTACCAAAAGTAGGGAAGATACAGATTAACCTGCATCGACCGATACCAGAGGGGTTTGTGGTTAAACAAGTTAGAGTAGTAAAAAAAGCAGTCGGCTGGTTTGCAGTGGTAGCTATACACTCGGATCTCGATCTTCCTAGCTCAGTACCTCATGGTCATAGTATCGGGGTTGATGTCGGTTTATTGTCTTATGTGGCAATATCAGACTCCTACACCGAGCCTAGACCTAAGTTTTTCAAGACAGCGCACCGTAGGCTGAAAGTGCTGCAAAAGCGTCTGTCAAAAAAGATGAAGCGAGGAAAAAACTATGAAAAAGCTCGAATCAAAGTAGCCAAACAACATAACCATATAGCATTCAAACGCAGCGATTATCAGTTCAAACTAGCCCACAAATTATGCGATATGGCAGATACAATCTATGTTGAAGATTGTGATTTTCGCATCATGGCTAAAGGTATATTGGGGAAACATACTATCGACGCTAGCTTTGGGCAATTCAGAACGATATTAGAGTACGTAGCTAAAAAACGAGATGTGTTTGTGGGTCGTGTAGACCATCGTGGCACAAGTCAGACTTGCAGTAATTGTCGTTCACAAGTCAGAAAAGAACTATCTGATAGGTATCATGTTTGCTACGAATGTGGCTATGGAGTTGATGTACAAGTAGACCGTGATCTAGTCTCTGCGCAAGAGATTTGTAATCGCGGAATAGAAACGTATCGGGGGACTCCCGAAAAGCAAGAAATTGCCTCTCAAGTCGTACTGTCGGGGAACTTGGTTCTAGATAAGTGGCGCAACTCAACTTCGGTTGTCAGGGGAGGAAGATCCATTAGCGATAATGGAAGCCCACGCTATAATCCGAGTGAAGCGAAAGCGTAACGAGTATTTAGCGTTGGGAGTAGTCACTTAGTAGTTCTAGCAACCGCCAAGCAAAAATTTTGGGACAAACAGCGCAGTTAGAGCTTTGCAGGCAGATCTGGTGAAATAAACGGGTCAACTATCCCATCCCTAAAGGCATAGAGTTCCCACGCTGCATTTACAAGATGGAATACAAGACTCTCTATGCTATTGAGGTAGAGATCGTGACTAAGTCTATTAACAATACCCCCCCTAATTCCGAGCCAGAAAAACAAAATTCAGTCAGGCTTTTATTAAATAGTTTAAAGCCTTCTCCGAAAAAGGTGACTATCGGACTTGCTGCGATCGCGGCTTGTGGTGCATTGGGTTATTGGGGAGTACAATACTTAGTTAAGAAGAAGCTACCGCCGTTTTTAGAAACTCAGATTGGCAATATTATAGACCGCTCGATAGATTTGGGTGAGGTTAAGAGTTTTTCTCTGGGTGGTATCGAATTCGGTAAGACTACTATTCCTCCTACGGCTACCGATCCTGACAGGGTATCCGTAGAGGGAGTTAAGATTGGGTTCAATATCTTTTCAGTTATCTTTCGCAGCACTTTACCTTTAGACGTTACCTTAATTGAAGCCGATGTTTATTTAGAACAAGAACAAAATGGGGAATGGTTAAATCTAGATTTTCTCCAAAGCGATAAACCTAAAGAGGATAAAGAACCCCTACTTTTTTTTGATCTAGGTGTCGATGTTGAAAACGCAGACATAACCGCCGTACCTTATCAACAATCTCCGCTCGAAATAGGAGTAGACGGTAGCGGTGGATTTAACCAAAAAGAACTCTCAGCCACATACGATCTCGATGCTACTATTGCTCAAGCTAAAGCGACGGTACAAGGAGAAACATTATTAAAAACTGGTCAAACCGAGACCAAACTACTGGTTAACGCTCTAGCTTTGGCAGATTTAGCGACTTTATTACCTAATTCTCCTGTAACTCTGAGTAGTGGTGTCTTAAATGCCGATTTAGATGTAGATATTCCTTCTTTTGAAGAGATTACCGCCGCTAATATCAAGGGGATGGTTAGCATTAATAATGTAGCAGGGAAAGCCAATGCTTTATCTGCACCAATTAAAGCCGAGTCGGAGTTAGATTTTGACGGTAGAAACGCCCAGGTTAAGCAGACTCAAGCTAGTTTGGGAGATATTGTCGCTCAAGTTGATGGCAAGGTAAATTTAGATAGCGGCTACGATTTGAATATTGATGTTTTACCGTTTCAGATATCTAGCTTACCTCTAGAGATAACTAAACAAATACTTGTAGATGTTGGAGGTGCAGTCAAAGCCGCATTACAGTTACGCGGAGAGATCGAAGAACCATTAATAACAGGTAGTATCAATAATACTCAAACTATAACCGTCGATAAAACTGGGTTTAGAGAAGTTAAAGTCGATTTTCGGCTAGATTTAGCCCAAGCCGTCTTAGAAAATTTGCAAATTACTCCTGTAGCTGGGGGAGTAATTACTGGCGATGGAGTAATTGAAACTAAGATCGGGGAAGCATTAAGCAATAAACAAGAGATAGATTGGAATAAAATGCCCCTGGCGTTTAATTTTAGGGCAGAATTACCTACACAAGACTTAGTTACTCCTTATTATCAACTTCCTCAACAAGTAACGGTAGGTAATCTTAACGCTGAAGGGGAAATAACTGGCACGCTCGATAATCTCAAAGTCTTAGTAAATTGGCAAATACCCGAAACTAATACTACGACTATAGAAGAAGATATTTCTGGAAAAGGAGAAATTCTACTGGCGAATAACAATCTACAGTTACAGAATACTCAAGTTAGGGTAGGAGATGGGGTTGCTGATGTTGAAGCTGAGGCGAATTTAGATAATCAACAATGGCAAGCAGATATAGGAGTTAATTCTTTATACTTGACTTCTTTTTTAACTCAGTTTACTATACCCAATCTCAATCTCGATCGCCCTGTTGTTTTACAGAATGCAAATATTAAATTAAACGGGAAGTTAGACGCTCTCGAGCCGAATAAGATTACGGGAGTTGCAAATTTAAATTTAAATGTCGATGGCGGTAAGGTTGCGGTAAATAGTAAGTTGAATTCGGGATTAATTGAAGCTACTGCCAAGATTGATAATCTTGCCCTCAATCCTTTCGTAGATGCTTTACCCGCCCCCACAACCATCAACAGGGGAACGATTGGAGTATCTGGCAAACTCGAACAAATATTAACATTTGGCGAACAGAAAAACTTGGATAGTTTTAAAGTCGATGTCGATCTTGATTTAGATCTAGATAGCAACAATGTTGCAGTTTATAGTAAATTAGATTCGGGAATTATTCGCGGTACTATTAATACAGATCGAATCGATCTAAATCGGGTTTTCACCGCTTTACCCGTACCTGCTATAGTGCGCTCGAGTCGTACTAATTTTTCTGGCGAATTACAACAACTGCTGACTTTTCAGGAAAATCCCAATCTCAGTAGCTTCACTGCCGATGTCGATGCTGACTTAAATGTAGCCGAAGGAACAGTTAAAGCGATCGCGGGGTTAGATAATAATCAATGGCGAGTTAACATCGATGCCAATAATATTAGTTCGGCTTTATTGTTAAATACTTTTGCCCCGAAAAACCTAGCATCTCTCGATATAGATAATGTTAACGCCCAGGTAGATGTAAGTGGCGACATTAATCCTTTAATTAACAACGAAGTAAATATTCCTATTACTGTTAACCGCGCTGCCATACAGTCTGGAGAACAAAATCTTAACGCCACAGGTAATTTAACTTTATCTGATATCACCACTAATTTGGATGTGGCAAACGCTAACCTAGTTGTTAATGCCAATATCGACTTCGAGCGCTTGCCCATCAAACAACTGGTAGCTTCAGCTACTGAAAATAACCAATTAGTGGCAGATAAGGTAAATATTCTGGGTAAAGCTGAGTTTAACGGACAATTTAACGGTAAAAAGCTAATTTCTGCCCCTACAGAACCAGGAAATATCTCTTTAACAGGAGACTTGAAACTAATAGATTTTGCCTTTAACAATGTTGACTTCGATCCCTTGATGGCAGGTAAAATAAGTATTCAACCAGGAGCGGAAATTGCCTTAAACCTACAGGGGCAACAAGATATCATCGCTGCTTCGGCTGTACCTTGTCATGATGATAAATGTCGTTTGCCCTATTTACCAACTAATCTAGAATTACGTCAGGGAGCAGATACCGAGCGACCAGTAATCTTAACAGGGAATAAAAACCAGGATATATTCTCTTTAGATATCAATAATTTTCCTTTAGCATTACTCAATCTCGCCCCAGCCAAAGCCGCAGGTATTCAGGGGGCATTAGTAGGAAAAACCACAGGAGATATCGATTTCAATTTGTATACCTTTGCTGTCAACGGTGAAGTAACAGTCGAAAAACCAGGAGTAGGATATATTAAAGCCGATAAACTTACCGCCGACTTTAACTACGATCCGAATAATAATGTCGCCGAAATAACAACCGCCTCTTTAGATTTAGGTCAAAGTAAATATAGCGTCAATGGGTCATTAGATTTACAGTCAGGCGCGATCGATGGGAGATTAAATATTCCAGAAGCTTATATCCAAGATATTTTAACTACTTTTCGCTGGTTTACTGTCGAAGACTTAATCAATTTGTTTAATACTTCCGATTATGCTACGGCAGCAGAAGTTAAACCAACTGATGAAATAAAGACTGTAGATGAATCGATCGCGCAAAAACTGAATAAACTAAGACAGGTAGAACAGAAAATCCAACAAATAGCCGCCGCAAGAGAAGCAGGAACTATTCCCACGCAATTGGATCTAGAAGGAAAATATACTGGTTTAATTACTTTTGGCGGTACTCTAGAACAACCAGAAGCGAACTTCAAGATAGAAGGTAATAACTGGCAATGGCAACCACAACCAAGGTTTGTCAATGTCGTTGAATCTGTAGGGGTTGTTAAGGACGAAGCTGAAGAAATTACTATTCCTCAAGTATTAATCGCAGGTAACTTACAAGGTACAGTTGTGGATTTAGAAACAGCAAAACTACAGCTAGAGAATACTACTTTATCCGCCGCAGGTAAACTGTCACCAAAACAAGAAGATATTAACTTTCAAGTATCTAACCTCACCGTAGATACCATTAGTAAATTTGTCAGAATTCCCGTCGATATTGGAGGAAAAATCAACGCCACTGGTACATTAACAGGTACTCCTACCAATCCTCAAATTTCAGGAGAAGTAGCTTTTGCCGATGGGACATTTAATGGCAATGTTTTACCTGCCGAATTGGTTGGTAATTTTGATTACAACGGTACTAGACTCCAGTTTGATACTACCAAACCATCTTCCATTCAAGCCAGTGCTACCGTACCCTATCCCATCGTACCTGGTCAAAGCGATAGGGCTACCGCCCAGCCTTTGGATCGCCTTGAAGTAGATGTCAAAGTAGATGCTAAAGCTTTTACCCTGTTAGGTTTATTGAGCCAAGGTTATTTAAATTGGATGGGTGGAGAGGGAGATGCCGAGCTTCAAGCTAATGCCCGTTTAGATTTAGATCGAGAAACGCCAATTTACGATCTAAATGCTACAGGAGTAGTTAACCTAGACAACGCCCAAGTTAATCTAGAAACGCCCTTTTTCGACGCACCCTTTGAGGGAACTGGCAAAATTACCGTCAACAATCAGATAGTCACCGTCGAAACTTTATCAGGTACTTTTGCTGAGAAATATTTATCCGTCAATGGTTCCTTACCAATTCTTACCGCAGTTAATAACTTAGAAAATCCCCTAACAGTGAATCTTCCAGAGGGAGATATTAACATCGACAAACTTTATAAAGGTGGTGTAACAGGTAATGTCAGAATCACAGGGGCAGCAGTCAAACCAGTCATCGGTGGTGAAGTCACCCTAGAAGATGGTAAAGTTTCTATCCCCAAACCCCAACAGAGGGATGGAGATGGTGTCGTTCAAGTTGCCAGTCAGGGGAGTAAGGCGAGCCAAAAATTGGCTGGCAACAATGTTACAAAAGCTGCTACCAGTAATAAAAAGACGGAATCTTCTTTTGTTACCGCACTTGATGATTTTAAAGTAAATCTAATCGATTTTAAACTCGAACAAATCCCCTTATATGAATTTGGTTTAAATGGTGACTTGCTTCTTAATGGTACTGTTGACCAACCTAGTAACATTAAACCAAAAGGCACTTTAACTTTAGAACAAGGGCGGGTAGATTGGCTGAGTAGTAGCTTCGATCTCAATCGCACGCGAGAAAACACGATTGTCTTTACTCCCAAGGAAGGGATGTTAAATCCCTCTTTGGATATTCAACTCAACACCGAAATTAACGAATTCAACGAGTCGGATATTAGGTTGGCAGAATCGGGAGAAAACGAAATTAGCGAACCAATTTCTCAGATAAATAACGGCGATCTAATTACAGTTAATTTGACTATTGACGGAAAAGCGGCAGAAATATTACCAAATTTAGCAGAAAAAACTGATAAATGTAGAATTCGTCCCAGTGACACTTCTTTAGTCTCAGCCAATCGATATTACACCGAAGCAGAGTTAAATCGACTCACCAACTGTTTTAACGCTGGTGCTTTAGTTGATGAAAGCGATCTCCTACTAATTGACTCCCCTGCTGTAGAGTTAACCAGCACTCCAAACCGCAGTCAAGAAGAAATTATCAGTTTATTTGGTACCCAATTCTTATCCTTTGCCGAACGCTTGAAAAATAGCAGTCAATCAGAATTATTTGACTTGGGTGCAAACCAGTTTATTATCGATCCTGTTCGCAGAAGAGTCTTTTCTACAGTAGACGACAAAGTAGCCAACGGGGGTAAAAAAGTCGGATTGGATTATTTACGCCTCTATCCCCGTTTAGAAGGAATCTATGAAGTCAATAAAGATTCTTCTGTACGATCTACCTACAACTATGGATTTCAAAACACTCATGAGGTTCGGGTAGAATATCAGCTTCGGTTCTAATTGGAGCGAAACCATGATTCAATGAACTACTCATGGCTACTTCGCCATCGCCATGAGTTTCCGACGCTTCAGATCTTATCCGCTATACAACGTATACAACGATTATACAGAAAAGGTTTGAGCGTCGTATCGTCTAAATTATACAATTTTGGTTTTACTGAAGGCGATCGCTTTGCAGATCGCAGCTTACGCTATTATTAGTAAAATTCGCAAGGCGCAAGCCAATGCCGATCTTTGCGCTAGAGAACAACGCCATCGAGTTTTTTGTCAAGGAAAAAGTAAATCGCGATCGCGATTTACAAAGCGAAGTTCGTAGCAAGTTAGAGACTAATTTAGCTACGGCTTTATTAGCAGTCAAATCTAGCCAAGGAATCGTATCTGTAGCTGGGATGGTGTGAACTCCTATTCAGCTAGAGCGTATTAAACTCTAGCCACAGAAATTAATGGTGTAAATGGAATGGAAAATCTACTTAGCTTGGTTAAATATATGCTTCCTATTGGTTTGATTTTAGGAAGCTTTATATTAGGAATATTTTTTGAAAAACGAGGCTTGAGAACTCTTAAAAAAATCACTCGAAAAATTGGTTGGTCAGGAATAGATATTATTGTTATATCTTTAAGAGGAGTAATTTTACTTTGGTTTAGTCTAGCAGGATTATCTTTAGCAGTTGTATCTTTACCAGTTAAGGCTTCTTTTTTAGTAATTATTCAAAAAGTCTTACTGGTAATCTTCCTAGCTTCTGTTACTTTAGTTATCTCTCGACTAGCTATTGGTTTTATTAAGTTTTTTAGCGGCCGAGGTGAAGAAAGTCCACAGCTTACTTCTTTATTTGAAAATTCAACCAGGATTTTTATTTTTATTCTGGGGATCTTAATTATTATTCAATCTTTAGGCATTGCCATCACTCCTCTCTTAACTGCTCTGGGAATTGGAGGAGTTTCCATTGGTTTAGCTCTCCAAAGTACTTTTGCTAATCTTTTTTCTAGTATTAATATTCTGACTGCTAAAAAATTAAGACCAGGAGATTAT
>JASJDX010000020.1 GCA_030064975.1 Pleurocapsa sp. MO_192.B19 | reverse complement strand
AACTGGTAGAAATCAAACTGATGTACTAAGAGAATTCGTCCGTAGTCTGAAACGAAAGATGCCTAAATCCTAGACATTATGACAAGGTTTGTCTAGTTCTGTCTAGTAAAACTAGAGTTAGACTTAAACTCTTTTGTCCGCAACATTTTATCCTTTTGTGCAATGGCTCAACCAAAATCGGGACGTTTTTATCGCTTATAAAGATAGTTTGGGGTTTGTTTGGGCTTAATTTCTGTTTAAGTCCCGTTAACTAACTATATATTTTCCCGAGCGTGTGTCAAGAAAGCGACGAAAGAAGCGATAGTTAGTGCGTACTAAATCTAAAATAAAATGAGGTAATTGTAATCTATGCCAAGAAAAGAACGGTAAATACAGATAATAGTAGGCTTTTTTTAAATCTTCCCAGGCTAAACAAGGTTCTTCCTGTAAAAAATCTGACACATCTACAACTAATCCCCTCCCTTCTGACATCATTACGTTGCGTCCATGAACGTCATGAGGATACAATCCGCGACTACGAGCATATTCTAAAGCGCGATCGATATCTTCAATTACCTGTCGAGGAATTTTTAAACCCTGATTCATACAGTCATACAGAGTTATTCCGTATAGTCTTTTAAGAACCAAAAAATTTTTTTCTGCATAAAAACAGTTTGAGAAAGCAGAATGAGAACCCAAACGACGATATACTTCCACTTCTTCCTCCCAACCCAAGCGTCTAGGAGCATAAACTTTGACTACTAGATCGCAATAGTCTGGATGGTAAAATACCCCTGCATAGTTTCCTGTTCCTAGAAGTTGCCACGGTTCTAGAACTTGATGCACGACAACAGGGTTGTGAGGCTCGATACTCTCAAGTTTGAGATTGGGCAATAACTCTTGATGAACACTGGTGATCGCTTGCTTTAAATCTTCTTGATTCTGATACGATTTGCTATCAGCAACAAATTCACCTGGGTAAGAAAATGTCATATGCGGTTTAGCCCCATATTAAGAAACGATACTTCTAATTTTCATCTTAAAGATTTAAAAGATTAACTTTGGATAAGTAATCAAACATCAAGAAATAAATATTTTCACCAAATTGGTATTAGTTTAATTTCTGCCAAACAAAGCTGCTAAATTTGATAGGCTTGAGCTTGCATTTGCCAGAGATGAGCGTATTCTCCCTGCTGTTGTAGTAATTTTCTATGAGTGCCTTGTTCGATTAACTTACCAGCTTTTAAAACCATAATCAGATCGCACATGGATACAGAAGCCAGACGATGAGTAACTAAAATGGCTGTTTTACCCGTGACTAATTCTGAGAAACGGCTGTAGACTTCGTATTCGCTGCGGGGATCTAAAGTTGCTGTCGGTTCATCTAAAACTAATAGCTGCACTTGTTTTTCGCGCATAAAATCTCTGGCGATCGCAATTTTTTGCCATTCTCCTCCAGAAAGTTCTGTCCCATCAAATTGCTTACCTAGTAAGGTTTGGTATTGATATTCCAGGCGATCGATCTTATCGGCAATTCCCACTTTTTTTGCTGCTAGTTTTAGTTTGTCTAATTTCTCTAAGGCGGTTAAATCTCCCAAAGCAATATTTTCGCCGACAGTTAAACTATAGTGACAGAAATCTTGAAACACCACTGCTATTTGTTGTCGCCATTGAGCTAAATCTAGCTGTTTGAGATCGATCCCGTCTACTAAAATTCTGCCTCCACTAGGATCGTCAAGTCGAGCCAACAGTTTAATAATCGTGGTTTTTCCTGCCCCATTTTCTCCCACTAGTGCTACGGTTTGATTGGGCTTGAGGATGAAAGAGACTCGATCTAATGCCAGTCTGCCATCGGGATAAGCAAAAGATACATTATCAAAGACAATTCCTGATGTAATTGGGTTGGGGATATTTCGATCGCTAACAGTAAGATCCATAGTCGGGTTACTGTCTAAGAACTTATACAGACGCTCCATAAAAATTAGAGCTTCTTGTAAACTAAAGAATTCACTAAATAAGATTTGTAAGCTGGTTTGAATATAGTTTAAAGCTTGAATAAATAGCAAGACATTTCCTGCGGTAATTTGGTTATTTATCGCTTGTACGACTACCCGATAAAAAGCGATGCAGCGCGTTGCGGAGGTTTCCTCCGTTGTAGCGACTGCATCAAGAAGCGATCGCATTGCCTCCAGCACTCAAAATTTCCCAGAAGCTCAAATTCCAAGCTTGTTTTCCGCGTATTTTACGCATGGCTCGATATTTATCGGCAAAAGCTTCTTGATAGCGTTGTTTAAATAATGAGCCTAATCCAAACAGACGCACTTCTTTGGCATAAGTATCGGTTAAAAGTACAGAGGAATAATATTTCATTTTCCGAGCCTGGGGGCTTTTCCTGGACATTGTTTGCCAAATATCCCATTGAATTTTAAAAGAAAAATAAACTTTAGGAAATGATGTAGACAGAAGCAATAAAGGAATCCACCAACCAAGATGAAATAGCAAAATCAGCATTGTAATGAGATTGAGCAAATATTGACATCCATTGCCAAAAAACATGATGACATTGAGTGGTTGCCGATTTAGTTCCTCCTCAATTAATTGAATTTCATTATAAAAATGAGCGTCTTCAAAATAAATTAAATCCGAGAAACTATTAGCTTTGTCAAGAATTAATAAATTGATCCGAGCAGAAAGTTTTTCAGTAATATTTCTAAAGTTAGCATCATGAAATGGCTCTAAAATATTCTGTAATAAAATTGCTGCTATCCAACCTTCAGATTCACTTTTTTAAGTATGTTGTGGAAATGAAAAAGCAATTTGCCACCCTACTTTTATTGCTACTTTCTTGTCTCAAAATATCTTATCGTCGAACTACGATAGAGCCACTCTAAGTTTAAATACTTGCCCAATAAATTGAGTAGCTTTTCATCGTCAATAGGTTTGGTCAAAAAATCATTGCACCCAGCAGCGCGACTTTGTTTTTCCATTTCCTCAAAACTGCTAGCCGAAATAGCAATAATTGGTATTTTTTCCAAACCATCTGTCTGCCGAATTTCCGTAACTAGAGTTAAGCCTGTTTTAATCGGCATAAATAAATCAGTCAAAATTAGATCGGGCTTATATTGGAGAGCCATTTGTAATCCCTGCTGTCCATTTGTGGCAAGAATCACTTTAAAACCGAAAGGTTCAAGCATATTAAGGAGCAACAGACGGCTCGATCGTACATCTTCTACTACTAAAAGCGTCAGCCGTTTCCCTTTATATCCAATAATATCCTCAACCGAATTTAGTTTTATTTTTGAGCTGACTTTAATTTCAGGAAACGTTAAGTCAAACCAAAAAACTGAACCTTTGTTTAATTGACTTCTGACCTTGAGCTTCCCTCCCATTAATTTTACTAACTCTCTACAAATTGCCAATCCTAAGCCTGTACCAACTTCTTCAGTTTCCCATCTAGCTATTTGTTCAAATGGTTGAAAAATTCTGCTTAAATCTTGACGAGCAATTCCAATACCTGTGTCGATAATGGTGAAGCGCAAAGCAACTATGGCAGGAAAATTGCGATTATCGACATTTTGGATACGCCTAATTCGACTAATTTTTAAAGTTATTTGTCCTTTGTTGGTAAATTTTAAGGCGTTATTAAGTAGATTAAGTAATATTTGTCTTAGTTTTCTATGGTCACCATAAATATTGACTGGTAAATTACGTGAAACTTGATATTGAAAGGCGATATCTTTGGCGGCCGCTTTTGCACCAGTAATCCTGACTATATCTTCCATAAAAGCCGTAAAATTAATAGCAGAAGGATCTAATCTTCTATTATTAGCTTTGAGCCTAGAAAGATCGAGAATTTCGTCTATTAGAATTAATAAATACTTACCATTCTGTTCAATAATTTCAATCCATTCAGAAATTTTAGCTCGATCGGCAACCAGCGAATTAGAGCGAGTTGATTTTTTTTTCAGCAGTCTGCTATAGCCAATAATACTGTTGAGGGGTGTTTTCAACTCATGGCTAATATTAGCTAAAAACTTATCTTTAGCTTGATTTGCTACTTCAGCTATTTCTTTTGCCTGTTTTAATTCTTGGTTAGTCTGTTGAATCTGCTTAATATTTTGTTCTATCGTATTAGACATCACTTCATAGTTGATGGCTAAAGCATTCATTTCTTTGACAGAACTTCTAGGTAATTCAATTGCTTCATACCGTAAAAGTTTTTCAGGCAAATTAGTGGTAAATTTTGCCAAATCCAAAATTGGCTTAACTAAAAGGCGACTGAGAAATCTAGCAGTTAAAATAGATCCTAGAGCAATCAGCAAGAGAATAGTTAGGCTCCTAATATAGAGTAACTGTAGATAATCAATATAAGGAGCAGCAGGGACTTCCATAACTAAAGTCAAAGGAATCTCTTCATCAATTAAAAGATTTTGTCCATAAAAAGATGCTTTCCAACGAGTAATGAGGGGTTTTCCTACTATAGTTGGTAGCCAATGATAAACTCCATTCTCTAAATCATTTGACTCTATATAGCTAATTTTTCCGTTTTGATCCCGATTGAAAATTTTTTGAGAAGCTAGTTCGCTATTAGTAGTGGCAATTATAAGTTTATTTTTATCTACTAACGTACTTTTTACCTGCAAAGAATGAGTTTCTGTCTGGAGTAATTGCTCAATGAAGTCTATGTTTAACTCCGCTATTATGTTTCCTAACCAGCGATTATCAAGAATAATTGGTAACGTTTGCAAAATTTTTGGTTTTGAAGTAGCAGAATCATCGTCCTTAGAGCTTTTTCGCATAAATATTTCAGGTTTTCTATGAATATCTAACTGAAAAAAATTCCTTGAATTATTAAAAAGATCCGCTTCACCATCGCTACTAAGCTCATCTTGAGGAGGCGCAGCGGCAATCACCTCTAGATCGGCATTCATAATGTATATCTGTCGAAAAAGTGGCAAACTTCTGATTGCTAACTCCATACTTGGTTGTGTCTGCCCAGAAACCACAATCCTAGTTTGGCTGCTCGTTTCTGCTAACTGACGCAAAGCTTGTAAGCCAGACTGATGCCATCGAAGTAAATCGGTTGCCAAATTTTGCGAGGAAGCTTCCAAAGTTGCTATCAAGTTTTTTTGTTCATGTTTAAAAGCAACTCGGTTATTTACCACCATTAACATTAGGGAGGGAATAAGAACAAAGGCTACTAAAAGGTTAAGCAAAATTTGCTCAAAGAAAACGGTGGCTTTTTTTAAAGAGGAATTCGCCCAATAATACAGTGGCTTATAGATGAGTATTAAACTGGCAATTAAAGCATTAAAAATTCCGTTGACTGGTTGTTTTAACAAAATAATGGAGGTGGTAATTGCTCCAAGTTGAAGTATTTTGCCATAAAAAAGCCAAACTAAAGGCATCCCAATCAACAACCAGAAAACTATGTCTATCAAGAGTAAATTTTGATTTCCTTTATGTAATCTCCAGGCAATAAATAATGTCTCGCAGGTAAAAATAATCAGAGCATAAGGATGTTGCCACAAGGCAATTGTATAAGAACTAGCGATCAGCGAAGCAATAGTTCCCCACCAAATTCCGTATAGGCTAACAACTACCAAAACGGCAATACTGCCAAATAAAAAATCAACGCCAAAACCAAAGGGAAAACTAAAATAATTACCTGCATATCCTGCTGTTATCAGAATAATTAAAAGCAGAATAGAAGGATTAAACGGCCAAGTTCTGGGTTTATCTAACATAATTTTCGGAGTTGGGAAAAGCAACTAGTATCGCTGCTTCCTGTTCTGAATTACTTTGAGAAATTCATTTTCAATTTCAGTATTATTACTTAAATATCGTCAAAATAAAAGTGCCATTTAAATCAGGCGGTTTTTTTGAAAGTCTGTTACATAGTGACTTTGGGCAACTATCTGTCCCTGTTTAATTGTTGTTCTATTCAAAGGTGCAGTACCAATTGCAGCGGAAACAGAATTAGCCTCAAGCAACACTAAATCCGCAATTTTACCCACCTCAATTCCATAATTATTAATCCCGATCGCTTGTGCTGCTCTAGTAGTTGCCATCTCTAAACAAAGTTGATGGCTAGCAGTTGTACCCAATTGCAAAACTTGAGCTAGCAAAGTACAAATTTTTAACACATCGCTATCACCAAAGGGGGTAAATAAATTTTGCACATTATTGGTTGCTAATCCCACTTTGATTCCTGACTCTGCTAGCCGATCGATAGGTGCAATACCGCGTCTTACGTTATGAGTATCTTGCCGTGCCATCATATAAAGATCGGTGGCGGGTAAAGCTAAAATAGCGATGCCAGCTTCTTTAAGGGAGGGGATAAAAGCGGCTAATTCTGCTGGAGTCAATCCCGCCAATTTTGTCATGTGTCCCAAACATACTCTATGCTGCCAGTTATGTTTTAATGTTTCTTCAATGACAACAGGTAGTAGCAAGGGCGCATCGTCATCAAGAAAATCGAGGTGAAAATCAACATCGCAATCAAATTCTCGCGCTATCTCAAAAATGATACGAATATTCTCTTTTGGATTAGGATCGACATAGGGAGCAGAGCCAATAACATCGCCTCCTATTTCCATGGCTTTTCTTAGTAAATTTTCTGTACCAGGCTGATTGGTAATTCCTTCTTGAGCAAAAACTGCTAATTGTAAAGTTATTCCCCAGGCATATTCTTCTTTTAACGGTAGTAAAGCTTCCATTGACTTAAGTTGCAGAATGGGGTCTACTTCTACATGGGTTCGCATAGCAGTAGTGCCAAAAGCGATCGCTTTTTTAATTACGCTTCTGGCTCTAGCTTGAATATCAGCTACGGTATACTCTTGTTTAGCTTGAAGAGTTTTTTGCAGGGCTTCGCTAAAAGTTCCCTCGACAGCAGGATAGCGTTCTAATAATAAGGCTTTATCTAGATGAATATGAGCATCTACCAGCCCAGGAATTAGTAACTGTCCTTTGGCATCCAATATTTTATTAGTTTCTTCTATATTGGATCTTGCACCAGTTATTTCCGTTATGTAACCATCTGCGATCGCTATATTCCAATAACCTTCTTTACCTGGTAAAGTAACGTTGGTAATTTTCAGACTCATATTATTTTATTGGTAATCTATACAACATTAGTCATTATTTAATTATTTTCAGTAGCTTACAAAACAAATAAGCCATTATCGAAACTTCTAACAATAAAACAACACGAGGTTGTTGGAAAATTATGCAAGTAGAGCTGATCGAAACCCGAAGATTGAGAGGCGAAAGATTACAGAAATCTCATTGGCAATACTGGCTCAAAATTGGTTCTAATCCGCAAGTCATGGCGACGATGGGAGGCATTTGGAATCAGAAAAAAGCTCAACAGAAAATGCAGTATAACTGTGAGCAATGGGAACTTTATGGTCATGGTCAGTGGCTCTTTTTTGACAAGGCAACGAGAGAATTTGTCGGTCGTGGAGGTATTAGAAAAGTGACTGTAAATGATAATGAAGAAGTCGAACTTGGTTATGCTTTGATGCCTGATTTCTGGGGTCAAGGGCTAGCGGTAGAAATTGGCAAAAAATCATTATTAATTGCATTCGAGCAATTTGATTATTCAAGTGTGGTATGTTACACGCTTACGGGTAACAAGAGATCGCAGAAAGTAATGCAAAAGATCGGTTTTTTATTTGAGAACAATATTTTATTAGCCAATCAACCCCATGTTTTGTATAGATACCCAAACCCTGATTACAGTAATGCTTAAAGTGATAAGCTCTACTCTTTGAGAAACTGCTATCGTATCTAAGGGTATGGCTTTGCTTAAGGCAAAGTTAATTGAAAACATAACTTTTGAATTACCTTTGTTATATAACCATCTGCGATCGCTATATCCCAACGATTTATTTTACCTCGTCAAGTAGCGTTAATAATTTTAAGATTCATGTTTTAATTGTCAACCTTAGCAATATTTTTAATGTTTTACTCATTTTGAGCGCACAATATATAGTTATTCCAAATTGGAACTATGTATTATTTTTTATGCTGTTTATCTAAAAAGCGACTGTGCAAAGCCGTGTGCGAAAGGTAATCGCTTTAAACGAGCATAATATTTATTGGAGCAAGTTCATAAATGACTGGTAAACAAAACAAAATAGGCAGACGCAGCTTATTAAAAGGGGTTGGCTACTTCGCTACGGGAATGGCTATTTCTCAGTTAGCTAGCTGTGCCTCAGGGGAGCAAGTTGCCGACACGGGAAATTCTGCAACGGAAGCGACACCAAACATTGAAGGACAAGAGGTTGCTAGTAATGAACCTGTCAAACTAGGTTTAGTAGCTGCACTAACAGGAAAATCTGCTTTATCAGGAGAAGCAATTACTCGCGGTTTAACTGTTGCTATCGATGAGGTAAATCAAGCAGGAGGAGTATTAGGAGGGAGATCTTTAGAATTAATCAGTCGCGATGATGAATCCAATCCAGCTAAAGGAGTCGCTGCCGCTAGAGAATTAATTGAACAAGAAGATGTGGCGGTAGTTTTTGGCGGACTAGATTCTCCCGTATCTCTAGCAATGCTTCCTGTCTTTCACGAACTAGAAACCCCTTATATGGGGGTTTGGGCGGCAGCTACAGGTATTACTCGTAACGATTTTGATCCTAACTATGCTTTTCGCGTTTCGGCCAACGATAATATAGTCGATAAATTTTTGCTGCGATACGCCAAAGAACAATATAATGTCAGTAAAGTGGGGTTAATGCTGATTAATAACCCTTGGGGAGAATCTAATCAACAAGGATTTGAGGAATGGGCAACAGAATACGACATTGAGATTGCTGGGGTTGAGAAATTTAATGAAGAAGATAACGATGTCACCGCGCAGCTAACACGGCTAAAAAACTCTGGTGCAGAAGCTTTGATGTTAGTTGCTAATGCTGCTCCTGCTGCTCAAGTAATGCGATCGCTAACTCGGATTAATTGGGATGTGCCGATTGTTTCTCACTGGGGTATTTCTGGAGGACGTTTTCCTGAATTAGCTGGAGATATTGCTAATAAAGTGGAATTCGTACAAACCTATAGTTTTTTTGACGCACAAGAAGAAACAGGTCAAAAAGTCCTCAATAAACTAGACGAAAAATTTCAACTAAAAGAACCAAGTGACATTCTTGCTCCCGTAGGTATTGCTAACTCTTATGATGCTCTGATGTTAACAGCTAAAGCGATCGATACCGCAGGTTCGACAGAAGGCTCAGAAATTAGAGAAGCTTTGCTCAATTTACCTCCACATGAAGGCTTGATTAAAACCTACGATCGACCTTTCACAGCCGATAACCATGATGCTTTGACCGAAGATGACTATATTATGGTGCGTTGGGAGGGTAATAAAATTGTTCCTGTTGAAGATAAAAGCTAGTGTACTTTGAGCAAAACGATTTTGAGATCAAGTGTGAATGGGGGAAACAAGGTGTTTTACAGTTAGCCCCTGTAAGTGATGTCATTGTCATAGTGGATGTTCTTTCGTTTTCGACTTGTATTGAAATTGCTAATAGCCGAGGAGCGATCATTCTTCTGTAAATCACAGAAGATAACAAGTTTGTGAACAAATCATCTCAGATAACTAAAATGGCTTTTAAGACCAAAAAAAATTAATTCCGTTAGTTTTATGGAAGACTTTACGACATTTTACTTTGAAGAGGGTAGTTCATCAAAACGCCTGGTTTATAAGAAAGGTAGTGGTGATGCGGTTATCTTGATGCACGAATTGCCAGGAATGATCTCTGAATGTGTTTCTTAAGAGTCTAACCGTCTGGAAATACTTGGTATAGGTACAGATGGCAAAATATTTGATCGCGGAGAGATTGCGTATATTTAATTTAGAGGGTTCGAGGTACGTCGGTTAGAGTAGGATGAGAATTTTAATTGTGGAAGATGACGATCGCATTGCTAAGCCTTTAGCGGAAGATTTACGACACCAACATCATGCCGTAGAAATTGCTGTTGATGGGGTAGAGGGATGGGAATACGCTCAGGCGATCGCTTATGATTTAATTCTTTTAGATTTAATGTTACCCAAGCTGGACGGTATCAGTCTTTGTAAGCAATTACGCCAGGCGAGATACAACGCCCTAATCTTAATGCTGACTGCTAAAGATACCATTAGCGATAAAATTATTGGCTTAGATGCTGGTGCAGATGACTACTTAGTTAAACCCTTTGAGCTTGAAGAATTAGCTGCCAGAATTAGAGCGTTATGCCGTAGAAGTGCCGAAACCAAACCACCAGTGTTAACTTAGGGGAAATTACAACTAGATCCTGCTAGCAACGAAGTTAATTATCTCAGAAGATGGGGATGCATCTGACCCCGACGATTTAGCCAGTGGCGGTACAATTAGGTTTGAGTGGTCTGATTCTGTTTTGGTAGATAGTATTAGCTTGTTAGATATCGACCGAGAAGGTGGTTCGCTTGTTGCCTACGATGATGATGGTGAAATACTACGCAATGTGGCTATTCCTCAATTTGGCGATAACAGCCTCGGACAAGTAGAAATTAATACTGCTGATGTAGATTATTTGGATGTCAATCTGGCTAGTAGTGGGGCGATCGCCGAAGTTAACTTTGGTTCTCTAACAGAAGTGGAATCTTAAATGTTGGTTTAGATGAATATTTTCTCGAAGCTATACCTATATAAATTCTATTGAAGAGAGAAGTAGTAACTCACACACAATCGATTCTGGCTTAGACTCGATGATAAGTCAGAATTTTTTTCTTAATCATTATTGCTCATTAGTTAAGTAAGAATATTGCTTACACTTTTTCTATTCCCCATTGTTTCATCTATCCCATGTTTGAAAAAACTCGGTTGCAGTTAACTCTAGCTTATCTAGGAGTATTGAGTCTTATTTTGACTCTTTTCACTGTAGCTGTACGCTGGAATTTCACTCGCAGTTTAAATCGACAATTTAATACCAAATTAGAAAACTTAGCTCAAGCTGCTGCTTTCAACATGGATAACGAAGATGGTGAATTAGAAACCGATGAGGATGAGATCTTAGTGAACGAACAACAAACAATAGAATGGTTCGATCTTGAAGGGGAGATTGTCGGAGAACAAGGAGAAGACAAATTAGATGTTTCTCTCAATTTAGAACAACTTGAGAATATTCAAAATCATCCCAATTCAATTCGTAGTTTCTCTAAACCTGTCTATAATCTAGAAACTGAGGAATTAATTGGCTATGTTCAAGTTAGCGAGTCTTTGGTAGAACTAAACAACACCATACGGCGTTTGGATTATGGTTTGGGTAGTGGTATTGCGATCGCCCTACTAGCCAGCGGAGTAAGTAGTATTTGGTTAACTCGTCGCGCCATGCAACCCATTGAAGCTAGTTTTGAACGATTAAAACAATTTACTGCCGATGCTTCCCACGAACTCAGAAGTCCTTTGATGGCAATTAAAACTAATGCGGATGTGGCACTCAAATATCCTGAAGGAATGCGAGATACTGACGCAGAAAAATTTAGCGCCATCGCTTCGGCATCTAATCAAATGACGAAATTAACCGAAAATCTACTGTTATTAGCCCGTACAGATAAGGGAGTCGAACTGCAATTAGAGCTTGTAGATTTGAATTTTCTGCTCACAGATTTGATGCAACTGTATAAACCTCAAGCCGAAGCCAAACAACTATCCTGGCAATTAGAGTTAGAACCAGAATTATATTTATCGGGCGATCGCCTTTTATTGACTCAGCTATTTACTAATCTTTTACAAAATGCTCTACAATATACTTCTTTTGGTGATTCTGTAACTGTGAATGGCAAAAGAATTGACTCGCAGATTCAAATCGAGATTGCAGATACAGGAATTGGCATTGCACCAGACCATCTCGATAAAATATTCGAGCGATTTTGGCGTGCGGATAAATCCCGTTCTTATCAATTTGGGCGTTCGGGATTGGGTTTAGCTATTGTCAAGGAAATACTTCAGGTACATCATGGAACAGTTTCCGTAGACAGCAAACTTGGAAAAGGTAGTTGTTTTACCCTTATCTTCCCCAGATAAATTTTGGGATTAAAAAAGAGCGATTTTTTGACAGAGTTTTCAAGGTTGTGTTGCAAAAACCAGAGTTAGATTCGTAGTATAATTTAAGTCTAAATTACTACTAATTCAGATGAATTCAAAGCAAGCATTTAAGTGGAAACATTTCCCAGGGGGAATTATTTTACTCTGCGTCTGCGCCGAGCGCACTGGCAAAGCCAGTCACTTTTTTTATAACCAAACTTGTAAAGTTCTTGATCTTTGTTTGTTAGCTTAGGCTATATCCCTTTAGCAGCAGTCAAGAATCTTGCCATGACTGACAACTTATCATCTGACAACTTATCAGAAGAAGTTAAACACTACTTTTGTCAAGTGGATTTAGTCTGACTAAAAAGAATAAAAGTCAATGAGCAAACTACCTCAGATAATAGAAACATCTCGTCTCAAATTGCGATCGCCTTCTCTTCAAGATGCACCAGCTATTTTTGAGCAATATGCCCAAGATAAACAAGTAACAAAATACATGACTTGGCAACCCCATCAAAATGTAGAGACGACTCAAAAATTTGTACAACGGTGTATTGATGCATTGGCAACAAAAACTGATTTTTACTGGGTTATTTTGCCCAAAAAAGCCAAAAAAGCGGTAGGAATGATTAGATTACAGCATCAGAATTATCATACTAGTTTAGGCTACGTTTTAGCTCGTCCCTATTGGAATCAGGGCTTAATGACAGAGGCATTACAACCATTAGTTGGCTGGGCAATAACTCAACCAGATATTTATCGAGTTTGGGCTGTATGCGACTGCGAAAATTTAGCATCAGCAAGAGTCTTGGAAAAAGTAGGCATGACTCGCGAAGGCATTTTACGTCGATGGCTGATTCATCCAAATCTGAGTGATAAACCAAGGGATTGTTTTTGTTATGCCAAGGTAAAGTAATTAGCTCTCCTCAAAGTCCCGCTAGAAACAATAGGATAACAGACTTCTTTGATAATTAATTCAATAATGAGGACATAATACTCTTTTCATCGAGACACTATCGGCTATTATCGGTTACTCCGACTCCGATCGATCATTTTTGTGTAACTTGAGAGGAAGTTGTTCAATCAGGGAGAATGAGGGAAAATGCCTACTGGTTAGGGGAAAAGCGATCGGCTCGAATTAGAGAGAGGGATAGGAGATTTCTCCCGCCACTGAACAATACGGAAGGAGCAATGAGCTATAACAACAGACGTAATGACATTGATTGGCTTAGAGTGCTTGCCACGGTCACAATCTTCTTATTTCATTGTGCGAGGTTTTTTGATGAGGAAGATTGGCATATCAAGAACGATCGGTTAGATTTGAGGATGAGTATATTCGTTGGCATCGTGAGTCAATGGATCATGCCTCTATTTTTTGTACTTTCTGCTATAAGTGCTTATTATGCTCTGAGTCACCGAACAGATAGGCAGTATCTTCAGGAAAGATTCAAACGGCTTGTCATCCCCCTTCTCTTTGGCATATTTGTGCTCATACCACCACAAGTTTACATTGAACGTCTGAGTCATTTACAGTTCTCTGGCTCGTTTCTTCAGTTCTTTCCTCACTATTTCGAGGGCTTTTATGCCTTTGGGGGCAATTTTGCCTGGATGGGTCTTCATCTATGGTATCTGGAAATCCTGTTCATTTTTTCACTACTCACCCTACCCCTCTTCCGCTATCTCAGAAGAGAAACGGTGGGTCAGAAAATTTCTCAAACAGCTAATTTTTTCGACCAACCTGGTGTCATCTTCTTGCTAGCCATTCCCTTGAGCAGCAGCGAACTGCTGGTTAATTTGCAACCAGGCGGGATTGGCAGGAGAGATTTTGGCGGTTGGAGTCTTTTGACCTACTTGCTCTTTTTCCTCTTGGGTTACTCGATCGCCTGTGATGAAAGGTTTCAGCAGAGCATAGAGAGACACAGAGGGTACGCCCTAGTCATGGGTATAATCACAACTAATATAGGGTTGAGCTTGCAGATGTCTGGATACTCCACCCGTGGATTCCTCTTCGCACTTCTACGCGCTTTCAATTCCTGGTTTTGGCTGGTTGCCATACTTGGCTGGGGCAGTAAATATCTCAGCTTCAGCAATCCGCTACTGAGGTACGCAAACAAAGCAGTCTTACCATTTTACATTTTGCATCAGACGGCAATTGTCATCGTGGGATTCTTGATTGCCAATTGGGATGCCAGTGTGATGGTGAAGTATCTCGTTCTTAGTACATCGTCATTTGTGGTGATTATGGTCTTATATGAATTGCTCATCAAGCGGTTTAAAGTTGGGCGATTCTTGTTTGGGATGAAAGACACACAACGTATTCATCTTTAATCGGGTCAGACCTCTGCTACCTAGTAAGATTAGTTCTACTTAAGGAGAATAATTAACGCCTATTCCTAAGATTTCTGATATACACCGACCAACTCCGCCTGCTCAAGAATATGACCCACCATAGCTTTCTCTAGCTCTGATTTAGTTGCGCCTTCTGGCAAATCCAGTTGGGTATCGAGGGCGTAGAGTTTGAAAAAGTAGCGGTGTGTCCCCCTGGGTGGACACGGTCCACCGTAATCGTTGCGACCCCAACTAAGCTGGTCAACATCGAATTTGCTAATTTAGGCTGACGGGGAGACAGGGAGAGAGGGAGACGGGGAGAAAGTTATACGGTTTGCCCCTAGCTAATAAATATGCAAATTTTATGTGGATTAGCTTAACAGATGAAGATTTTGCTGCGAGATGCCATATTTTCAGACTTTGATACTATTGCCCGTATTTCCTTAAAAGCCTATCAGGAGTATTCAACTATACTTGAAGCTCAAAATTGGCAAAAGATGCAGCATAGCTTATCCGATGTAGAGACTACAGCTAGTACTGCTAATTTTATTGTGGCAGAAGTTGAAAACAAAATAGAAGCTTTAACCATTAAATTCTTTTAGGAATTTTTGTGCTTATTTAAAAAGTAATTAATTAAGTCTATCCATAATGTAACTTTAGTAAGAAGTTATTTCCAAATAATATCGATAACTTGTAAGTAGTGGATGAATTCCTGTTGTGCGATTGTAAAAGTTGCATTTCAAAAAATTATCTAACAGCAAAAATAAAAATCAATTCCCATCAAAAATCATGAATATCTTCAAGAAATAAAGAATAACTTATGTAACAAGAATTAAAAAGCAAAGTAGAACCCTGTTAATCAGCGAAAAAATTAAAAACATAGTATCAAATGATTAAAGCAATAATTTTCGATCTCGATGGCACTTTAGTGGATTCAGTTGAATATCATACCCAGGCTTGGGTTAAGGCTTTTCAAGAATACGGTTATGACTTTCCCTTTGAGCAACTGCGTCAGCAAATTGGTAAAGGTAGTAAATATATTATCGGTGAGTTACTTCCTGCTGATGAAGCTGAAAGATTAGAGTCAGATATTGCTCAATACCGCAAGCAATATTATCAAGATAATTTATTAAGCAAAGTTCAACCTTTTCCCCAAGTAAAAAAATTGTTTGCAACCATTAAAGCAGATAAGATGAAAATTATCTTGGCTTCTTCGGCTAGAAACGAAACCATTGACCACTATAAAAAGTTATTAGAAATTGAAGATTTAATTGATGGGGCAACATCTACTGATGATGTAGCTAAATCTAAACCAGAACCAGATATTTTTGTTTCGGCTTTAGAGAAATTAGGCGATATTTCACCTGAAGAAGTCATTGTAGTAGGAGATAGCCCCTATGATGCGATCGCAGCAGGGAAAGCATCTTTGCGTACTATCGGTGTTCTTTGTGGCGGTTTTGAGCGTGAAACTCTAATCCAAGCTGGTTGTATTTCTATTTATCAAGACCCTGCTGACTTATTAAATAATTATCCTCAGTTTCTCAAGATAGATGAAGCAGTGAAGTGACATTTAGTTAATAAGAATAAGATAGTAAGTTTAAGCTCGATTAGATTTACTATCGAGCATTTATTATATTTACGGCTTAGAGTTTAAAGCTTCTTCGATTAATGGACCATCAGGAACAATACCACTAGGATTAATATGAGGATGACTTTGATAGTAATGCAGTTTGATGTGTTCTAGATTGCAAGTATCTTTTACCCCTGGATGATGATAAATCTTTTTGAGATAATTCCATAAATTAGGATAATCCCAAATATGACGTAGATTACATTTGAAATGGACGTAATAAACCGCGTCGAAGCGAAATAAAGTAGTAAACATACAAATATCTGCTTCTGTTAAACTATCTCCACAAAGGTAATTTTGCTTTGCTAATATATTTTCCCAATAATCTAATGCAGCAAATAATTCTGTGACTGCTTCTTCGTATGCTTCTTGAGATTGAGCAAATCCAGCCTTATAAACACCATTATTAATCGGCTGATAAATATCATCGATCGCTCGATCTATTTTTTCTTGTAATTCTTGGGGATATAAATCGAGATCGTTTTTAGCTATCTGGTTAAATTCCGTATCGAACATCCGTATAATTTCGCGGGATTCGTTATTAACAATGGTTGAGGTTTGTTTATCCCACAAAATTGGTACTGTAACTCGTCCTGTATAGTTATTATCGGCAAGAGCATATACTTCTCTTAAGTATTTAGTCTCATTCACCATATCGGGAATTGTGCTAGGAAAATCGGAAAACTCCCATCCATCTGACCCCATTAAAGGATCGACTACAGAAATACTGATGGCATCGGTTAATCCTTTTAAACTCCGCATGATCAAGGTACGATGCGCCCAAGGACAGGCATAGGAGACATATAAATGATAGCGGTTAGCAACAGCAGGAAAGCTACTGGAATCATCTGTGACAATGCGATCAGCTTCGCTGGCACTTACGCGATCGCGAAAAGTCGTTGGATTACGTTGAAAACGCCCTTTATTATCCTGTTCGTACTCTTGGTTTGTCCATTTTCCTTCGATCATCATTCCTGTAGCCATAATTTCCCTAGTCGATTTATTTTGATCTACTATCTTTATCTGATTGAAACAATTGAAGTTATCGATCTTTCTCTTTCTCAAGTTAGATTAATGTTTTAAATCATACTTTTTCTGGATTTACAACTACAGCGAGGTATAGCGAGCGCTATATTTACCAAAATTCATAATATAGCAGTCGAAAATGATAATATTCAAATTGATGAATTTGAATCAGAGTGTTATGGGGGAGAGCTTGAAAGCCGAATTCAATCACGACTCCTTATCCTTTATTCCTCATTCCTCATCCTTTCTTTCCTTGGCCCTTGGTAATTATGGTTACCAATTATTTAACCAAGAATTGTTAAACTGATAAGCCCATAATTTACTTTGCGCTTAGTAAAATTTTAGTGAAATTGTGTTAAATCGCGAGGTTCTCGAATCAAAACTGCCACAACAACTCCTGGCAAATCCAGAATTAAGTCTCAAGATTTTGAGTGATGAAGAATTACTCGCATCTATCAAAGCGACATTAGAACAAAATTCTACTAACGAACTGTGGATTTTTGCCTATGGATCGCTGATTTGGAATCCTTTATTTGATTATTTAGAACGTTGTGTAGTCACCCTCGAAGGTTGGCAAAGGCAATTTTGCTTACTAGTACCAGTGGGTAGGGGAACAATCGAAAATCCAGGTTTAGTATTAGGTTTAGAACCTGGCGATCGCTGTCAAGGAATTGCTTATCGTATAGCTGTTGATGATAATTTAGAAGCGGAATTGTTGCTATTGTGGCGCAGAGAAATGATAGTAGGTTCTTATATTCCTACATGGTTAACAGCTAAAAATGGTAGTCGGGAGATATCTGTCCTTACTTTTATCGTTAATTCTCAGCACAGAGCATATGTAAATCATTTATCCAGAGAAGAAATTGTTACTTCTTTAGCTACCGCCAAAGGATTTTTGGGTTCGTCTGCAGAATATTTAAGTCACACGGTGCAAGGTTTATTGGCTGAGGGTATTGAAGATCAACAATTAATCGAACTCGATCACCTAGTCAAACATCAACAAAGGCAATTCAACCAAGACTTAAGCTGAATTATCTCATGGCTAGAGTAATTTTACTTTGCTATACATCAAAAACTTTACTCAGATGAGCGAGTAAAGTTAACGTTAACGTAAATGTTGCTATACTGAGAGCATGAGCAAAAAAATGCGAATCAGCGAACTGGCTAAATTAGCTGGAGTTACTCCCCGTACAATCCGCTATTATGAGGATTTGGGGCTTCTCCAAGCTAGCGATCGCCAAGGAACAGGGTTTCGTTATTATACGGAAGATGAACTGGAGCGTTTGCAAAAAATCAATTTGCTGAAAACACTAGGGCTAACTCTAGATGAAATTAGCAGTGTCATCCCCTTATTGTTTGAAGAACCTCGAAAGCTTGCGGGGAAACAAATGTTGCTAGATATCTTGAAAGGTCATCTTCAGGCGATCGACCAGCAAGTAGATTCTTTGACTCAACTTCGCACTGAATTACAAGAGCGAATTGAACTAATTCAGCAATGGATCGATCGCCAAGCAAGCCAGAAGTAGCCAATTTAATCTCAAAGCCTGATTTTTTTTTGCTTAAAGTATAACGTTAACGTAAAGGTAAGTTATGAATCAACTTCTTAATTACAAAGCTCTAATTACAGGTAGTAGCGAAGGTATTGGATTTGGGATTGCTGAAGCTTATGCCCGTAACGGTTCTGATATATGGCTTGTTGCCCGTAACCAGGAAAAGCTGCAAATGGCTGGCGAAAGATTAGCTAAATACAATGTAGATATTCAATCTACGGCGATCGATTTATTAGATGAAGGCGTATCTACCAGTTTGGCTAATGCGATCGCTAAAAAATGGAAATTCCTCAATGTGTTGGTAAATAACGCTGGCGTTGCCCAATTTACCCCATTTTCCCAGGTATCTCCTAGGGAACTCGATTTACAACTCAATCTCAATGTAAAAGTTCCTTACCAACTGACGCAATCTCTCTTACCACAATTAATACAAACTCAAGGCTGTGTAATCAATATTTCTTCCTACTTTGCTCAACGGATGATACCAGGCAAACCATCAACTGCCTATTCTCTGACAAAAGGAGCTATTAATTCATTTACAAAATCTCTTGCTTGTGAATTAGGATCTAATGGGATTCGAGTAAATGCGATCGCTCCAGGAACTATCAGAACTCCTATGTATGAACGAAATATTACTCAAAATGCATCCCCAGAAAAAATGGCAGCTTTTGAGAGATTGGTTCAGACAATTTACCCACTCCAACGTATTGGTGAACCAGAAGACATTGGAAATTTAGCTGTATATCTTGTCTCCGATGCAGCTAAATGGATTACAGGAGCAATTTTCAATATTGACGGTGGACTAACAACAAACTGATTGTCTTCAATGATGATTTAAGAAAATGATTTAAGAAAAAGTGCAATGAATAAAGTTACTTCCTGCCGACGTTAACTGAACTAGCTCGTGTTGAAAGAAAACTCATGTTAAAAGAAAAGAAGTATTCTACAAATAAACTGCTACTCATGGCTATCGTGGCTAGCCTCTGGTGTTATGCTCAAATTTCCGTTTATCCACAACAGCCATCTCAAGATTCCAACTCTCTATTAAAGTCCAAATTAAAGTCCAATATGACCCCTGTAAGAAAGAATTATTTACATCTTAAAGAACCAGTAGGGCCTTACGTTCATGCAGTCAAACACAATGGCTTCCTATTTTTGTCAGGGATTACCGCCTTTGGTTCTTCTGCTGAACATGGCACTATAGCCGAACAAACAGACATTATATATTCTACAATCGCCAGTATTGCGGCCAAGGAAAATACGGACTTGTCAAACCTAGTTAAGGTTACAATTTATGTTACGAGTTTTGACGATCTTGAATCTCTGAGAGCTACTTTATTTAAGCACTATGGTTCTGCCTTACCAGCAAGTTCTTTGGTGCAGGTTAGTCGCCTCTTCTCACCAGATTTGAAAATAGAGGTTGAGGCAGTGATTGCAGTAGAGTAATGCGCTTAAATTAAGTTGTTCAATGAGTAATACTTAACACGGTTGAGAAAATTTTGATGATTGATTAATCGTCTCCTCCGCCGAATATTGGAATAATATCTTGCTTGATATTGGCGACTGTACCTGAAATTTGTTGAACTGAATCTACTTTTTGTTTTACTTGAGATAGTTTTTCAGAAACTGAAGGTGAATCAATTGGAGGAGAGGCAACCACAGGTTCGGGTTGTTGCTCAGTAGCGGGAGGAGGAGTAACTACAGGTTCAGGTTGTTTCTCGACAGGAGGAGGAGTAACTACAGGTTCAGGTTGTTTCTCGACAGGAGGAGGGGTAACTACAGGTTCGGGTTGTTTCTCGGCAGGAGGAGGAGTAACTACAGGTTCGGTATTAGGAACTATTATCGGTTGACTTGGTGGAGGTGTTAGATAAATGATTTGAGGCTGTAAATGGTTAGGTTGAGGAGACTGGTTAACAGGTTGTTGAGGTGTAGAATTAGTAGAAACATCGACAGTTTGAGTATCGGAAGAGTTTTGGGGAAGTGTCACTTGATTATTAGGTAGACGTTGACCAGCACCAAAAGAAGCTCCAGCGATAACAGTTCCTAGTCCAAATAAAGTCAAACCACGTTTAATATAAGTCTCGGTGTTATTATAAGCTCTGACAACATGATCTAAGAGACTAAAAGTTGCTTTAATTCTGTTTTTCTGACTATCTTTGCGCTCTTTAGCTGTATTATTTTCTGGGATTTGAGGTTGTTCGACCATAGTTGTTAACTACTTTCATTAATAATGTGGTTGTCTAATTTGGTAGCTTTTGCTCTTAAAAAATTTAGAAAAGCAATCTTGCTTGGAAAGGTATAACCAAGCAAATCGCATTTTACGGCATCTTAATTGATGTGGATCTCTGCTATAAGCAGACCACGAGCAAGCTAATTCAAATAATTTGTAGAATCACTTAACTAAATTTAAACAACTTTTGATTAAGTTTTGATGAAACTTTTATGAAAAAAATTTCATTTTGATTGACTACCAAGCTTAGGAATCATCAGAGATAAAGAGTTAAAAACCTTGAAGCGGTTAGCTTTTAGCTTTTAGCTAGACTGGCATAGTGGTGAGTTAAATTGCCCCACTATGCCTCTTTCCACTAAAAGTGGCGGAATTAAACCAAGCGAGTATCTAATAGCTAATAGCTTGGTTAAGATAGTTTAATTTAAATGGTTTGATAAGGACTGGTTAACTTATCTAATTGATTAACCAACAAACTGAGGAACAAGCCCACATCAGTTACTATCCCAATTGATTCAACTGAACCGCGATCGCTTAACTTAGTTACAACCGCAGGGTTAATATCTACACAGACCATTTTTACTCCCGCAGGGGTCATGTTCCCTACACCAATAGAGTGCAGCATGGTAGACAGCATCAGAATCATATCTGTCCCTTCTAAGAGTTGAGCATATTCTTCTTGGGCTTTAATGAGATCCATTTGGGTATCGGGTAAAGGGCCATCATCCCGAATTGAACCAGCTAAAGCGAAGGGGACATTATGCTTAACACATTCATACATAATCCCTTGAGTGATGACTCCCTGTTCTACTGATTGATGAATACTGCCATAACGTCGCACTGTGTTAATCACCTTCAGATGATGGCGATGTCCTCCCCTAACTGGAGTACCTTTTTGCATATCCACACCCAGGGAAGTTCCCATGAGGGACTGTTCAATATCATGAACGGCGATCGCATTTCCTCCTAGTAACCCCTGTATATAACCGTCACGAATCAGACTAGAGAGATGTTTTGCCCCTCCCGTATGAATTACAACTGGTCCTGCGGTAACTACTACTTTGCCACCGCGATCGCGAATTTGGCGGAGTTCCCAGGCGATTTGTTCCACGACTAATTCTACTCTTCTTTCGCTGGATACCCCTGCAGCCATAAAGCTAAATTCATCGTTGGCTTTGAGTTCTCGATTGGCTGTTTTCCGCATAGTACGGATACCTTCTACCCCGACTACCACGCGATCGCCTTGCTCTAAATCCCGCAGGATTTTACATTGGGCAGTTGTTCCCTCAGGACCATCCCCGATTACAATTGCCCCATCCATGCGTTGTTTTTGTACTCGGATCCACTGATCTTGAATCCTAACTTCGGTGGGATAGATATTAGTGACATAAAAATCATCAGGTGCAACCCCCGTCTGTTCACAGGTTTCGCTTCGGGCATTACTAACCTCATCAGAAGGCGCAACTACACCTATCTCAATTAGCTGACTCATGATTTCTTCCATCACTTCATGGTCAGGTGCGGAAATGCGGACATCAGCTGCTGATGTGCTTTGTCTTTCTATACCCAGGTTGAAATTAAGTACTTTAAAACTACCGCCATTATCCACAACTAAGTCCAAGACACGGTTCATAATACCTGCATCTAATAGGTGTCCTACCATTTGAATGACACGACTTTCGACAGGAGTGCTAGCATGAACGTCTGGTAGTACTGGCTCATTAATTCTTAAGGTAAGACATTTAGCTGCACCACCTGCTTTGAGGAATTCGGTTAGGGGTGTTTCGATTACACTAAAACCTACATCCCCCAAACGTTGCTTGAGATTGTCACTCGCCTTGTTCATTACTACCGTATGTTGCACGTTGACGGTGTTACAGGCAAAATTAATCGCATCAGCTTCGGCGATCGCAATTCGTTTTTCTGCGGGGACACGTTTTTCGATGACGTGGTTGGAATAGGAATCAAACGCCTCAGGATAGTAGAGTAAATAGCCATCTGTCAGAGGACAGAAACAAGTATCTAAATGATAAAAGCGATCGTCAATTAAACGCAGAGATAGCACTTCAATATCCAAACACTTAGCAATGTAAGGATGGGAGTCTAATTCGGAACGAAAGCCATAACCAGCCCAAAGCCAACGTCCTTCACGGTCAAGTAAAGCATCTCCTGCCCCTTCAAAAGGAAGATCTTTAGGTAGTTCAAAAACATTAAAGCCTTTCTCTTCAAACCATTTTTTAAAATAAGGTTCTTCTCCTTGACGTTCTGGATGAAAGAAGCGACTAAGAACTACATTGTCTCCTAGTACTAAACCTGCATTGGCAGTAAATACCATATCAGGTACACCAAGCTGTCCTTGAACTAAATCTACTTTAGCTAAGTCATTCAGGACATGATTGAGTTTTGACCACTGTTTCACAGCGCGATCGCGTGATGATTTATGGATGTTTCCCTCCATCCAGGGGTTAATTACATAATCGACGTCATAATGATCGGGGGCGCACATTAAAATGTGAATTGGTTCAGCCATAATAGTTTCTGTGTGAGTAAGTAAAATGTCTGGATGGTTTTAAATTAGCCATTAGTAAATTTAGCAGTCCAAGCACCAAACAAGAAAGCGTTGTAAAATTTGGTGACTTGACTAAATCCTGCGGCGTTTAGCAGTTCAGTGATTCTCGCTTCAGTTATGAAATATATTGAGTTATTGATAGATGTTTGAAAGTTTTCCTCTGCTTTAGTTCTAGATTCATCATCTAACTGATTAAAATATAGAGCTTGCCAAGCTTGGATCAATTTGGCAAAGTATGGTCGAGATTTATCACCATAAAGATCGGCTAAAATTAAGTCTGCACCAGGTTTTAAGCGTTGAGCAATATTTTTCAGGAGCTGTAACTTAGAGCCGTCATCAGGGATAAAGTGCATTACCAGCATTAATGTAGCTGCGTCCATCGGCTCTGTTTCTGGTAGGGTATCAAGATAACCTGTATGCAAATTTACCTGTTCTAGCAACCCTTGGTTGGCAAGTTCTTGTTTAGCAATAGCAATCATTTCAGCAGCAGGATCGACTCCAGTTAGTAACCATCCTGGTTCTTGCTCAGCGTAATTAATTATTTCCATTCCTGTTCCCGAACCGACAATTAGTAACCTGGCTGATGCTGTTAAACTCGTTTGTAGCAAACTTTGTGCCATATTATGCAGAGCTTCATAGCCTGGAATTGCTTTACGGATATCAAGATTGTATTGATTGGCGCGATTGCGATCAAATTCGATTTTTGCTTCTGCTGTCATGCTGATACTCCCAACGACTGATAATTAATCACAAACAGCAAATTATGCTAGAAGATATCCTCTCATTAAATAATTTTATAACCAGATAATATTACTATGAAACCTTAAGCTGGATTATCTTCAAGCTCAACAATGTCAGTAGATTATGACATTTAATCTTATCAACCAAATTAGAGAAATTATAGACAGCTTAATGTCATCAAAAGATTTTCGCTTGAGGATGTTATCCTTAATTATTTAGAATATGGGTCGTCAAAAAACCCAAAAAACTGAAAAATGGTGGGAAACTGGCGTTATTTAACAGCCGTTTGAAACATCTATTTTTAGGAAAAATTAAATTGAATAAGATGATTTATACAGCATTAATGTTTACTATTTCCATTACTAAAACTTTTATTTTTCGGTTTCTGGAGAATAGCGATCGCTTTACGGCGAGTTTCCATAACTGCACCAACTTCTTGTCTTAAACGAGTACTTTTATCCAAAGCTACCTGCATTGCTTCTATGGGTAAAATTAATATTTCCAAATCAGATAATGCTATTACCGATACAGGACTAATAGTTTTACCTGAAAGTGCTGACTCGCCAAAGAAATCACCGTGAGCTAGTTGGGCGACTTCTTGTTCTCGTAGAGAATTTTCTCGACTTATGGTTAGGGATGCTTTGCCACTAATAATTATGTATAATCCTTCGGTAAGCATCCCTTGAGCGAGCGCTTTTTCTCCTTCGCCGAATGATTTTCTACTAGCATTTTGAACTAATTCGAGGATAATTTCGTGATTAACAAAAGCAAAACTCGGAAAACTGTACATATACTCAATATAGCTATTTAATACTGCATCTGAGTTATTTTTAACAGGAGGATTATGGTAGACAGTACGAATGGGGAAAGGAATATTTAATCCATTACGCTCTGCTGCATACCAAATACGAGTCACAAATTCATCTCTAATTTGTGGGACTTGATCATAATCAGCCAAAAACAGCCGCACCCGATAACCAATTGAAGAATCATCGTAGGAAATAGTCTGAATTACTGGCTCTGGTTTATCCAAAACCCCCTTAGTAGCTAGAGCAGTTTCTTTCATCACTCGTTTAACTTTATTCGGTGGATCATTATAAGAAAAACCAATATCTACTGGTTCGACATGAAGCTTTTGGGGACGACGATAGTTTCGTAAGGTAGCACCCGCTAAAACTGCATTGGGAATAATCAGCATTTCTAATTCTCTGGTGAGTAAATGAACTGATCGCCAGTTAATCTCAATCACTTTACCTGTCATCTCATCTACCTCGATCCAGTCTCCTTCAGTAAAAGGACGCTCAAACAAGAGCGCAATCCCCGAAAACAAGTTACCTAGTGTGTCTTGTAGAGCTAAACCTAAGACAATTGAGCCAACCCCCAGCGCAGCAATCAAGCCACCTAAATCTGCTCCCCAAACCACAGATAAAACTATAGCAATGCCAAAGAGAATCAGAAAAACTCGACTAAGATCGCGAAACAACCTGGGGACATTTGCTTGCCAAGTACCAGTTTTGGCTTCGTGAAACAGTAGCCCATTAATTACAGTTAAAGAACCATGAATCGTAAATAACCACAGCGCAGTCTGTACCAAACGCATTGGGGTAGTTTCCTGAGATAGCCCCAATATTTTATTCAAGAGAATAAATAAAGCTAAACTGGGAAAGATTAAATTGCGGACAATTCGCAGGGTGGCGACTAATAATATATCTTTAGTTTTTGCTCGATAAATAATTTCTCCTAACAGTAAAGTCAAGAAAGGAAAGCCAACAATTAAAATTGCACCCCAAATAAACCAATCCTGTTGCCAAAAAGACTCTTGCATATTCAGTTATCAGTTATTAATACTTGCTACTTAATTCCTCATCCCTTACCTAATAGGGTTTTGTAGACCACACTGGCAACTTACCTTTCCCAGCCATTTCCATCTCTTCTACAGGTTCAAAATCTTCGATAAA
>JASJDX010000356.1 GCA_030064975.1 Pleurocapsa sp. MO_192.B19 | reverse complement strand
GTAATTGTGGCTAAATCATTCAACAAAGTAGAAAAACTATGAACGGGTAAGTTTTCTTGATTGCGCTTATCACTGGCTTTTTGTTTGGCAATTGGTGAGGGTTGATATTTCAATAATTCTTCCAAGTCTGATGATGAGATATTTTCAATTTCTTCTTCTTCAAATAAAATGGGAGCAAGAGCTTGTCTCATATGCCATTCGACATAATAAGCCAAGAAACAGAGAAAAATATGCCCTTTGACTCGATGGTCTAAATAATGATAAATAGGACTCCCTTTTAAATCAATTGTTTTCAGGCATCGAAAAGCTTGTTCGACTTTTGATAATCCTTTATATGCTCTTACTGTCTGAGCTGTATCCATCTTTTTAGACTCAACAGAAGTCCGAATAATATAGACGACCTCTAAGATTTTTTCTCTCTCGATTACTTCTGATTTTCTGCGATAAGCAAAATGAAAATCTGAGATCTCAATCTCAAATAACTTTCCTACTTTAAATTTATTTAAAACTTTTCCTACTCTTAACCCAATTAAATCGGCTCCTTTTAATGCTCTCTTTTCTCTAGTCGTAGCTGTTTTTATTTTGTCTAGTTCTTTTTCTGTCGAGCGCAATAATTCTTCTCTAACAAGAGCATTTTTCTCGGCAATTAAAGGGTTACGACAAGCGATTAATCTTTCTCCTGGGTAATCATCACTTTCTATTTCTATGACATCTTGTTCATCAAATAATCCCAATTGAATCTGGTCCACTTCTGCATTGAGTCTGATTTGACTCTTGGTTAAGGCTGTAATCCAATCTAATCCTTCTTGGGCTTTTAGCTCATCTAAAATATTAGCGTTGGTAATTGTGCCTCTATCCCCTCTACAGATGCACCCTTGAGAGACAGACGAAGATTATCTACTACTTCATCTGGCAATTTAGAGAGGTTGGCTAAGGTTCTTTTCTTGACTTTTTTTCCTTCTCGATAGGACTCTCTGAGAAGAACGGCAGGAGGGGAATTTCTGGCGCGGAACTTTTTCTATATACATGACTACATTATAGCGAAAAATATCCAGTCAAAAAACTTAAAAAATCCTTAAATTACATGGCTACAGATTTCGAGAGTCCATCCTTCTATCTATCTGTAGATAAAGCTTTGACCCCTTTTCAGTTCATTTGTATGCTGAAAATTCCGTCATAAGACTCACCATAAATCACGGCAGCAAAACGACCTAATGATTTAGCTTTAACCGACTTGATTACAGCTTGTTCAATATCTGAGATAACTGCTAGTGTGTCTGTTACGTCTGCAAAAGAACGTCGTATCGAGAGAAAAGGTTGAGCGGGTATGGTCTTCAAAACGATATCCTCATCTTGAAATTCTCCTTGACGTTCTAGCTGCTTGAGTCTAGACTCTACAGCCTTTAAGCGCATTGCTTCAGACTGAATATTTTGCTCGATCTGTGCCTTTTTGAATGCCAGCATCCCTCGGATTTCATCGGGAGAAATCTCATCTTTTACCAAACGCTTGACTTGCTCTAAAGTCAGTCCTAAGTCTTTGAGAGCGAGGATTCGATTGAGTTGAACTAACTGCCGGACACTATAATAGCGATAGCCTGTATCGCGATCGCAATGAATGGGAATAAACAGTCCGATATCATTGTAATAACGCAGCAGACTAGCTGGTACTTGGGCAATTTTCGAGAACTCACCAATGCGGAACATACTTACTTTCTCAGAGTTGATGTTTTGCATTCTAAAGCTTCAAGTAACTTGAAGGTCAAGAGGTTCTGAAAAATATTTTGGCAATGTCCAATTTCTTATTTCCAAAACAGAAATAACAGTCAGGTTGTGGGTGAGTCACTCTTTATTTTTGGCAACAGTAATGGTTTATGGCTATTTAATTGAGCTATCAATTAGAGTAGATAATGCCTGTTGAGCATAACCTGCACCTCCATCTACTCCTTCGATAGTAGCCATTAAGCTTGCTCCTCCAATTAAAAGCAAATATTGTTGGGAAAATGATTCTGAATCTTTAACTCCAGCTTGTTCGGCTAAATCTTTTATCTGAAGCCTAATTGACTCTCTGACTGCTACCGAGACATCATGAGCGGGATGGGAAGTATCGGCTATTTCCAGTACGGCATTGATAAAAGGACAACCCCGAAAATCTGGGCTAGCATACCACTCCCTTAACACGTCAAATGTGGCTAATAATCTTTCTTTAGCAGTATTTCCGCGATCGCTAACTGCCGTTTCAAACCAATGCAACCATTCTGTGGCACGATGTTTCATCACTGCTTCAATTAGTTCGTCTTTTGAAGCGAAGTGTCGATAAAGTGTTCTTTTGGCTACGTTGCTATTGGCAATAATCTCGTTAATGCCTACTTTTTGAATACCCTTTTGATAAAAGAGTTGGGAGGCAGTTTCTAAGATTTGTTGCCGAGGATTACTAGAAGATTTCATTTTGACTCAAGGTAGACAAAGTTGTCTCTATAAAGCTATAGTATCAACAAACTTAGTAAACAAGGTTGTCTCCTAAGCTATTAAATTAGAGATTAGACTAATGAAATTTACAATTCATACTTTAGAAACAGCACCAGAAGAATCCCAACAGGCTTTAGCGTCTTCTACCACGTCTAGGCTGCTGAACCTGTACTAGTTTTTGCTGTTAGCGTGGTTTGGCTTTAGCTACTTGTTCGGGGTTATATTTTTCCTACCAACACTGCTATGCTATAACGATGCGTGACTGCCCGTTTGCCAGAAGACGATAGCGAACATTTCAAACGAATTATGAATGGAACAGAAAATGAACATCCAGAAGATTGAGAAGTTGTGGAGAGGCCTCCTTGCAGCTGGCTTGGTAACTATATACGCACCTTCTTTTGCTGCCGATGTGCGTTCCGAGGCTTCCGATGGACGTGATGAACACGCTCGGATTGCTGAGACGGTTTTCGCATATTTCGACGCCCAAGGATCAGCGGATCGAGACCGACTGTCGAATACATTCGACGAGGCAGCTGCTATGTATCTAATCGAAGAGAAAACTAATCAGCAGGTACTGCGTTCAAAACCAATAGGAGAGGTAATCGACACTTGGTCGTCCAATCCAAATGCTCCAGGCGTCGGTCGCAGCGGAGAAATTTTATCGATGCATGTCGTCGACGGCCAGATGGCAACTGTGATGTTCCGCTTCACAGATCAGTTTTACGACGCACTGACACTTGTGAAGCTCGATGGCGAGTGGAAGATAGCCACAAAGGTCTTCATCCCTCAGAATTAGAGCTCAACGGGAGCAACGCGAAAGAAACCTTTAGCTTTATTCCTAATCTAGAAAGGATTTTTGCCGAAGCTCCAGCTTTGTTAAAAGGTTCGATGATTTTATGGGATTTATTTGAGACTACCAGTTTTACTAAGATCGAACAGCAGGTAATTTATCTTAAATGTCAAAAGAAGACTCCCACTAAAAACGAGGGCGATATAAGTTGAGCACAGCTAAACGCGCCCAATGTTTTAGTGGCGAGATGAATTTTGACCAATAAACAAAACCGCGAAGCGACATCGCAGCGCGTTCACGATCATCTTAAAAAGATGCGGGGTCGCTGCTCTTTTTGTGCTAAACATGCTAGTATAAACCTATGTTTGTGCTAGAGTATAAAATCAAAGCAAAACAATATCAACTGGTAGCAATTGACGAAGCTATTAGAACAGGTCAATTGGTCAGAAATAAAGCCTTGCGCTATTGGCTAGATAATAAAGGAGTCCATAAATACGACTTAAACAAGTATTGTCGCGTCCTAGCCAAAGAATATAGTTGGGCTAATAAATTAAACTCTACTGCAAGACAATCATCTGCTGAACGAGCATGGTCTAGTATTGCCAGATTTTTTGATAACTGTAAAAAGAAAATACCAGGCAAAAAAGGTTTTCCTAAGTTTAAAAAATACTCTCGTTCAGTTGAATATAAACAATCTGGTTGGAAGTTAGATAAAACAACCAAAAAGCATATTACCTTTACCGATAAAAACAATATTGGCAGAGTCAAGCTTGTTGGTAGTCGTGACATCTATTTCTATCAGCCAGAACAAATTAAACGAGTTAGGTTAGTTCGTCGTGCTGATGGCTATTACTGCCAGTTTTGTATATCTATCGAAGTTAAAGAAGATATGCAACCAACAGGTAAAGCTATTGGACTGGACATGGGATTAAAGTACTTTTACGCCGACTCATTTGGTCATACAGAAGAAAACCCCAGATTCTATCGTAAGAGCGAACAAAGACTTAATCGTTTAGGGAGAAGGCTGTCTCGTAAGTACCAAAACCCTAATCAGGGGAAAAGCGGTAAAAAGATGGTCAAAAGTCCTAAGACTAGACAATCTAACAATTACCATAAAGCTAGAGTAGCCAAGGCTAAACAACATTTAAGAGTAAGTAGGCAACGTAAAGACCATGCTGTGAAACTAGCAAGGTGCGTTTGTGCTTCTAATGATTGCATCGCCTATGAAGACTTGAGTGTGAAAAATCTAGTTCGTAATCGTAAATTGTCGAAGTCAATATCTGATGTAGGCTGGACGCAGTTCCGTAACTGGATTGAATATTTTGGTTGGAAGTTCGATAAAATAACCATCGCTGTTCCGCCACATTACACCAGTCAGGATTGTCCTGCTTGTGGAGCAAGAGTTAAAAAATCTCTATCAACTCGTACTCATGTCTGTAAGTGCGGATATGTTGAAGATAGGGACATCGTAGCCAGTCACAATATCCTAAAAAAAGGACTAAATACTGTGGGGCACACAGGAATCTACGCTTGGGGAGAGACTCCCTCTTGGGCGGTTGGAGCAATTCTGCCGTCCAATGGAGACTCGCTGAACTAAGAATCCCCCACTTTCTTCGCGACGTTTGTCGCGTTTAGTGGTGGGAGTGTCAAGTTGAGAAGTAATTCTGACGGGAGCGATGCAAAAAAGTGGCATCGACCTAACCCAGTCTGTGCAAGAGGGAATCGGACTATCCTAACTAACCCATGCACAATCGTGCGAAGGGTGTAACAGCCTACGGGCTCCGTTTAGGCATTTGTGCGCACAGGTGATGCAGGTAGCGTTATGCGGCTTGAAAATTATCAGAGAGCTGTAGCTCTAGTAGCTGTAGTGCGATCGCCCGTCCCCGAATCCAGATCGCCAATTAATAGTAGTCAGACATCCTTATCACCTCCTCATGTCTCCTCCTCACCTCCATCTCCTCCTCTGAAGTGCGCCGACGCAACCTAATACTCTTCCTCTGTGCCAACTCATCAACCAACTCTTTTGCCTGTTTCCTCAACTCATGCTTCCTCTTCAAAGTCCTCGCCCAATCATCTCGGTAAACACGGTCTAACTTCTCGCAGGTATCGGGAGTAAACCGCCAATCAAGAGAATCCCGCACTAATTCAGCATAAACATAGACTCGCTCGCAGTTTTGACAAGCCACGCTTCTGTCAAAGTCCGAATCGTAATCGGGAATGACCAACCGAATCAAAGAATCGGTGACATAACCCGTATCCTGGCAGCAGAAACACCGCCAAGTCGGTCGCCAAACCTCTTTCGGTTGCTCCTCTAACTCTGGACGCAGTAGCAATCTCTCCAGTCGAGGTAGACGCTCGTTATGGTTCATTTATCTACCTCTGCGAACTTCTTTTGTAAGCTTTCTGTACTTTTTCTATTGTCCAACTTTTGAGATATTTTTCCCAAGGTAGCCAATAACCACAGTTATCTTGTACCAGTTGATTCCCCTGTTCGTCCTGGCGGTGACTCCTGACATGACCCATTTCTTTCATCATGTCATACCATTTCTGAAACTCAACTGCATTTGTTGTATTTTGTACTACCCCCCGGGACTTTAACCACAATCCCCAAAGTTCACCGAGGTGAGCCATTATCCAGCGATTAATTAAGGTTGGAGTTGTTGGTAATTGATAGGCTTGTTTTTCACAAAAGTTGCGAAAATTCTCTCTCTCTTCTGAGGTTAATTGATTGATTTTTTCTTCAACCTCAGTGGATTGAGAGAGAGGCTCTGCTTTTTTATTTGAATTATTTGAATAAAAATCTGGTGAGGAGCTAGAAGCTTTAGTTTTAGGCGGTTTGGGCGGGGTCAAATTCTCCAGTTGGAGACTCGATTTTACAGTTGGAGATTCTTTTTCTTCGGTTGGAGACTCACTGTATACAGTTGGAGACTGGGTATCTACAGTTGGAGAATCTTGTTTCTCCTCTGCTTCCGACTCCTCAGTCAGAGTTAGGGGAATCAAGTTGAGCTTGCCAATCTCCGCCCGACCGAGCTTTTTCAACTTACCCAGAGCTTTGTAAAATGTAGCCTTGGTAAAACCCAACAAAGAACAGATTTCTTGGGGATTAATCCTGATTTTCCAGCCTGGAGCGTATCTGATTTTGAGATAGTAACGTAGAAGTCCTGTAGCAGTGATTAAGCCGTCTCGGTAATCGGCTATTGCTCTATCTAGGGTTAATTTGTAGAATTGAGTAGATCCAGTCATGTTCAATTTTTCGATATGGTTTGGTCATCAAGGCGGTTGCTAGCCTCGGAAACTTTCAACCGTCTTTTGATAACTATCTAATATTAGCCTTAACAATGTGGGGACATATTGTTAGGCGAATAATCTTAATATTTCGTTACGCATTTTAGTAGAGTCGCGCATAATATAATTAGTATGTCTACACATTGTTGTGCAGAAACCTAATGAGTAACCCTAAAGGAAACCCAAAGATCAAAGAATACGGATTTAAAACAGATCGCTCTGAATCTTTAACGGCGAAGCTGTCGATGAGGGTTGCGCCATCGATGTTGGCAGAGTTGAAGAAGAAAGACAATTGGCAGGAACTTGTCAGAGATGCTATTGCTAAAGCTTTACAAGAATTAGAAGAACCTCAATCTGCATAAATTTATTTTCAAGTTAACGCATAGATAAAACGCGATCTTTTTGTATTGGAGAAGGCGAGCGCTCTTTTGAGGGGGCAATATGCGATCGGGACAGTGGAGGTTAGGATAGCTAAATAGAAAACTTTAAAAAACCAAATTAAAATTTCAAAACCCCAACAAATATAGTTGAATAATTATTATCTAAAACTATTCGGGCAAACACTAAAACGGCATTGAGCAATTCTAGCTGCAAGCGCAAGAAATGCTGTCACACCAACACCTATGATCATTGCTGGACCTATAACACCTCCACCGCAAGCAGCCCAATAAGTAGCTAAGGTAGCAGGTTCTGGTATTGGTGGCATAGTGTTTATACAAATTAGTATACCTACCACTGCACCAGTACTTAAGCCCACTGCTGCTGCTATCAAGAGCAATTGTCCAGTTTCTCTTGAATTTAAGCATCGCCACATACATTCATTCACTGTATATTCCTCTCGAATTAATTAAAGGTTGTATTCGTATATTCTTCATTACGCTTAAGAAAACTATCTTATGCAGTACAAAAGATTCAGCTGACGTAAATATATTTTTTCTAAATTGCGATCGCCCTCTCCCAACTCAGATCACTTCGTTGCACCTTCGGTGACGCACCCAAAACCCACCCAATAGACTAAGACAGAAGCAGATGACCAATCATGGTGAACTGTGATGAAGAGAATCGCTAACTCGTCTGTGTATAAACTATTGGGATACCTTCTTTTAGGCATTGGTGCTTATGCCTTTTTTAATGCCAACAATACTAACTTGCAAGCTACTGCACCAGTCGCCCAACAGCAAACACCCTATAAACAAAATCGTCACACCATAACTTTAGTTCTAAACCAACTATCAGACTTGAAGGTAGAAGAAGGCACTAGAGTAAATGTAGGGGATATTATCTCAGATCGCACTTCCGAACGAACTAAACTACAAGCTAAGAAACAGAGATTACAGCAGCAGATCGCTCGAGCTTCCTTACCCCTCAGAGAATTAAAACCAGTCCCCGAACCATTATTTCACACAGAACTCGTCAACCTCAAAAAAGCTAAGTTTGAACTAGATTCCATTGTCGAACAGATTAATAACTTTGATAACCAACTTCAATTTAAAGATGAGTGGTTATCAAATATCTTCGAGTCGGAGAAAATCCAACAGCTAGCAGAACTCAAACGTAGAGAGTTAGAAGCATCTATCAATTTAGAGAAAGCGATCGCAGCATTAGATGAAGCTAAACTAAACTACCAAAAACAGCAATACGAACACAGCCTAAAAGTATCAGACTATCAAACTCTGATGCAGAGACAGCAGACTCAAATCTCTTCTCTACAAACTCAACTAGATAAGGTTGATGGGGAATTAGATAAGCTAACTAGTGTTTATTCACCATATCGCGGGAAGGTTCGACGAGTGAAAATACTGGGGCAGAACGAGCGAAGTATTACGGCTTCGGTGACATTGGATCTGAGGGTCAACTTTCCTTAAAGTTATCTTAACTAATCGTTAACTAAATTTTTACCAAATCACTAAGTTATCCGAAAATGTCTATAGTTAGATGAGGCAATTGCAGTGTTAGAACCAGTCAGGACTATAGAACTTTTTCAAAAACCGCCTTCCCCTAAGACTTTTTCAGCAGGTTCGCTCATTTTT
The DNA here is from genome assembly GCA_030064975.1 of Pleurocapsa sp. MO_192.B19. Classification (GTDB taxonomy): domain Bacteria; phylum Cyanobacteriota; class Cyanobacteriia; order Cyanobacteriales; family Xenococcaceae; genus Waterburya. The sequence goes on along the minus strand of JASJDX010000356.1, from coordinate 489 downwards.
CAAGCAGGTGAACGCGGTGATGTGATTTACGGCATCATATCTGGAGAAGTGGAGATTTTGGTCGATGGCAAGGTAGTAGAGACGATTCTCCAAGGTGATATTTTTGGTGAAGGAGCAATCGTTCACTTAGATCGTCAAAGAGACTCTACAGCGCGTGCCAAGACTGATTCCCTCGTAGCGTTTCTAGATCGAGAACATTTTATGTTTGCAGTGGAGCAAACCCCTATGTTTGCCCTGGAAGTGATGAAAAGCTATTCTGATCGTCTCCGTCGTTTGAGACATATACTTTCTGGGACTTGACAGCAATAGAGCGTAAAGTTAGGCTGCCAAACTGAAGTAACTGAGGATTTCTTTCAAAACAACAACACCCAAGCTAGACTCACTGAGAGATTTCCTCTTTTAATTAACTCAATTTGGAGTGACACTAAATAAAATTATTCAGTAGGTTATCTCCCTTATTTCCAATTGAGAAAATATCAGCTTTTTAGT
>JASJDX010000355.1 GCA_030064975.1 Pleurocapsa sp. MO_192.B19 | reverse complement strand
CTAAATTTTCACCTTCTTCGATATAAATTGTGAGGAAATCTGGCTCCAGCTTATATTTACACGGGGCTTTCAATTCATCATTCTCAATCTTGAGTACACAAGCCAACGCATATTCACCTGGTCGCTTGTCAAGAGAAATAAGTTCGTCTATTCCTTCACAACGACTATTATAAGGAGATTTAAGGCATAGGTTAATAAGCTCATCATTTAATTCTTCTTCTTCGGTCAAACCAGGAGTGGAGATTGAGATCGATGCAGTTAAAAATAAAGCTGTAAATAAAAATTTAGTTTTCATAGATATGTACTAGGTTGTAAAAACTTGAAGTGTTTTTGGAGATTGTCAAGATTGTTTTATTGGCGATCGCGGTGGGATGTCTGAGTAATATTTTCCTTTCCTACGGCATGTCTCACTTTTTTTACTACTAAAACCTTCTAATGAGAAGAATAGAGTAGACCTTTAACTTCATTGCCAGAGTTGCTGTCATGGTTCGGCAATCTATGACTTGAAGTTTCATTTTGATTGTTCTTAGGAAGTTACATCCAACGATCCATAGATTACGATTGAGCTTTTTAATTTTTCTAGGTACAGAAGTCCTAATTATTGGCTGACTACTCTAGGACCCTATTTAGAAAAAATTAGTACCTTTGGACATTAAATTTAGGCGGGTTAGGACGATGTATAAACCAAGCTCATTGTCTAGAGTAAATTAGACCAAAACAAAGAGATGAGTTAAAAAGCAATTTTTAACTCTTGTCTCAGTAATCTTGAGAACTCTTGTCTAATCCACTTCTAGAAAAAACAAAACGTAACGGAAAATATCATGAAACCTTCATTCTTATTCCGAGCTGGTGTCTTTGGTGTCATCTTAATTACGGGGACAATCACAATCAGCAAACTTTTCATTCCAATCTCACGTCTGAATGCCACTGAGGCTCCTGTAATTGTCGCTCAAAACGAAAATAGCTTAGTCTTATCTGGAATAGACAGCTTAGACCTTACAGATAGTCAAAAAAAAGAAATTGAAGCTATTCAAGATGAGACGGAAGTACAAATGTCCGAAGTCCTGACTCCAGAGCAAATGGAACAATTCAAAGCGGAGCGAGCTGAAGGCGAAGATACACGCAATATTTTGGTGGATTTAGGGCTAGATCCAAGTCAAGCTCGCGATGTAAAAGTCATACTACGCAATACGCGAAATCAAATCTTGATGGTTCTAACTCCCGAGCAACGTGCTCAGATTAGGCAAAAATAGCATTCACAAATAGCTGATTTCTTGGGCTTTTGAACAGCTCTTGAATATTGAGAATTTTAATCGAAACATATAATTTACGTCGCGCGCAACCTTTGCTTAGGGTTGAACGCGACGCTCGCAGTTGACCATGGTTACTAACAAAAAATCAAAACTAAGGTTATGGTTCAGTGTAATTGTTCTTTTTATTGGTGGAATAATAGGCTGGAGATCTTCCTATAGTTCGCAACAATCAACTATAGAAGTAACCAATAATTTAGAACAAGCAAGATTGACAGTAAAAACTGTCACCGCCAATTTAGAACCCATTCAAGCATGGAGTTATGGTGATGGTTATGCTACTGCAATCTTAAAAAAACATCTTACTTTTCAGGCAGAAGGAACAATTGACTCTCTTAAAAAAATAGATGGCAGAGATTTAAGAGAAGGAGATCGGGTTAGCCAAGGGGAGTTATTAGCTAGATTGGATCGCCGCAAGTATAATGCAGATATTACCGTGGCAACAGCAGGACAAGTTGAAGCCAAAAACCAAGTGCTTAATGCAGTTGCTAGCCTCAGACAAGCAGAAGAATCTTTAGCACAGGCACGAACAGATCTGGAGAAAGCCAAAACAGATGAAGCTTTTGCCCAAGCTGACTTGAAAAGGTATCAACAACTAGCAGAGGAAGGAGCAGTCGAACAGCGACAGGTAGAGGTTAAGGAAACAGAATATCAAAATGCCCAAGCTGCCGTGAGGGCAACAGAAGCGGGTATACGTTCGGTTAAAGCTCAAGTAGCGGCTGCCCAAACTCAAGTAGAAACCGCTGAAGCAGGAGTTAATTCAGCTAATGCTAAACTTACTCAAAGTAATGTCAGTAGCGAAGATACAGAGATAATTGCCCCTTTCGATGGTGTTATTGCTCGTCTTAATATTCGCGAAGGAGAATATTGGACACCTCAATTAGGGTGTAATTAAAAGTGATGGTTTGGGCAAGGGGCGATTGGCTTGCGGTTGTGCGCGGAGCGCAATCGCCAAAATCAAGCCGTCCTGTATAGTAATGGTGTAGTTCAACAGCAGTCGAGCGACGGGGAAGAAATCACAGATGACTCGAAGTTTAAGCAATACAGAAGTCAAGTCAAGAGCGGTAGTAGGTTTAGAAGAGCGTCTGAGTGCTCATCCGCAGCTGTTGGAGAGAATAGAAGCCCTCTTAAATGTTGTGGAAAATAGTGCTGGGGATTTAGAACAAGCAGATTTAGCTGAACAACGAGTGATTGAAGAAGTCCGTCACATTGGTCAACAAGCACTCTCTAGTTGGGCAGAAACTCAGCATCAGAAACAGTTGAAGTTACTGCGCTCCTACCATCCTCAGGTCAGAAAACATCTCAAAAAAAACTCTACTGGTACAGCAGCTTTGGAACCATCGAGATCCAAGAGCAGCTCTTGAGACAAGGGAAAGGAAAACCCATAGTACGACCTTTTTGCCAATCAGCCAGAGTATCTTGTCGCAGCTACTCTATTCCATTACAAAGAATCATCACTGATTTTGGAGCTGATGTCCCTTTTGGGAGAATTCCCCAAAAGCTCAAAGAACATTATGGAATCACTGTTCCAGTCAGTTCAGCTCAGAAAATCACCCAAGATCATGCAGCTCAAGTGTTGAGGGAACATCAAACTCAGAGCGAGATTCCGACCCAAAATGGAGTTGACCAGTTGATTGTGGAAATGGATGGGAGTATGATTCCTATTGTCGAAACCCAATCTCTCAGCACCAAGACCCAGAAAATCGACCGTCGAAAAACCCGCACACTAAGTTGGCGAGAAGCTCGCTTATGTTTGGCTCGTGAGAAAGGTTCATCTCAACCTAGCTTTGGAGCCACATTGGGCAGCGTAGATGCCGCCGGAGAGCAATTGGCTGATAGTGCCATTCGAGCTGGAGTCGGCACTGAGACATCGGTGCATGGGGTGGGAGATGGAGCGCCTTGGATTGCCAATCAAGTCAACAGAATCTTCGCTTCTCAAGCCACCTACCTCATTGATTTCTACCATCTCTGTGATTATTTAGCTGCCGCCAGTGCCAAGTGTGCCCCTCAGACCCCCCAGTCTTGGTTCAAGCAGCAAAAACAAAGACTTAAGCGCAATCAAGTTTCCACCGTGCTGAGGACTTTGAAACCCCATCTTGAAGCGGAGAACTTACCTGATGAACGAGCCCCTGTCAGAGCTTGTTATCGTTACTTGATTAACCGTCCTGGTCAGTTTAATTATCAAGATGCGATCGCGGATGATTTGCCTATCGGTTCAGGAGAAATTGAAAGCGCTCATCGTTATGTGATTCAAGAGAGGCTCAAACTATCTGGTTGTTGGTGGAAACTGGAAAATGCTATGACCATGTTGGCTCTCAGAGTGTTGCGGGCTAATGGGAATTGGGACAGTTATTGGCAAAAGATTCAGGTAGCGATCGCCTCTGGCGGTGGGCTCCGCCCAATCAGCTCTGCTGGTGCGCGAAGCGCAATCGCCTGATTCCATCACTTTTAATTACACCCGGGTGTGACGTAACGGCTTTTTCCACTAGTCCTGAAAAAGAAGCAGAAGCACGGGAAATGGGGGCAAATCATTTTATTAACTCCCGTGATCCTGAAGCCATAGCAGCAGCAGCAAATTCTTTTGATTTTATTCTCTCTACAGTAAACGCCGATCTTGATTGGAATAGTTATGTGGCTGCCCTGCGCCCTCGCGGTCAACTACACTTTGTTGGGGTAGTGCCGAATCCAATCTCAACCCAAGTATTTCCCTTAATTCAAGGTCAAAGATCGATTACCGCTAGTCCTTTGGGTAGCCCGACTACTACAGCTAAGATGCTCGAATTTGCGGCACGTCACAATATTCAGCCAATTACTGAAACCTACTCTTTTGATCGAGTTAATGAAGCGGTGGAGCGATTGCATAGTGGCAAGGCTCGCTATCGTTTGGTATTAAAACGTTGACAGTGCTTATGTACTAAATTTGGTTTTGAGCAACAGTCACAGGTTATTTTAGTTTTGTAGCTTCTGTAGCCTTTGTAGGGTGGGCAAATTATTAAATTAAGCGTTTCAGCTAGATAAATTTGCCCACCTCTTAAACTAAAGCTAACATCAAGCAGTTTAAGAAATACTCAAATCTGATGCTTGAATATAGCAAAAGTTAGCAATCTAATTTTTGTCTTTGTTCCGATAGAGAACATTCACAATTAATCTGGCAATTGCTTTAAAAAAACTGGGCTTTTGCTCATCAGTAGAAGCGGAAACTACAGAAGTTTCTGGTGTTTTAGTAGCTGGTGTTTCTCTAGTCGAAGACTCTTTTACTACTGGTGATTGATTACTTGCTGATTTTGCCGTGGGAGTTTCTGTTACTGCTGGAGTTGGGCTTTCTTTGGTTTCAACAGCAGGAGTTTCTGTGATTACGGAAGTTTGTTCTTCTTTGGTCTCAACTACGGGAGATTCTATGGCTACTGAATCTTTGCTTTCTGCGGGCTCAGCTTTAGAAGATTCCGTTTCTGGAGATGATAAAGCATGACATTTAGTTAAAAATTCTTCTAGTTTTTGACGATCTTCTAAAGCTGTTTGACGTGCATTAGCAGCACACTGTGCTATGTCGTCTTTACCTATATACGAAAGCCATTTTTCTAAATCTTCTCTAACTAAATAATTGGTGCCGTCAGCAGGAAATTGTTGACATAGTTCTAACAAATCTTCTGCATTGTGAGCTAATTGACCATTTGGGAAGTGGAAAGGCTGAGTCATGGTATTATGTTTTAAATTAAGCAAAGTTCAACTTTATCTTGCCACAGGTAATCAAGATAAGCCTCTATAAGGCTTTGAGATGTTAATTGATAGCTACTAAGCAGGTACTTTCATACCTCGTTCCACGGCTGGGCGTTGCTTGATGATTTCGTACCAGCGTTTTAGAGCTGGATGTTCATCTAGAGTTAATTCCATAAACTGATAGGCCGCAACCCAAGGATAAATAGCAATATCCGCAATTGAATAATCACCGCTAATATATTCTGTTTTAGTTAATTGAGTATTTAAGACATCGTATAACCTCAGGGTTTCCTTCTTATAGCGATCAATCGCATAAGGAATTTTTTCTGCGGCAAATCGATTAAAGTGATTATACTGTCCAAACATTGGCCCCACACTGCCCATCTGAAACATTAACCACTCAATAGTCTGAAAACGCTGTTTGGGTTCAGTTGAGAGGAGTTTTCCCGTCTTTTCCGCCAAATAGATTAAAATCGCTCCTGATTCAAATACAGTAATATCGGCATCGCGATCGATAATGGCAGGAATTTTACTGTTGGGATTAATTGCAACAAACTCAGGGGTGAACTGTTCGCCTTTGGTAATGTCTATGTTATGTACTGTGTAATCTAACCCCACTTCTTCGAGCATAATAGATGCTTTGCGACCGTTGGGAGTAGTAAAAGTGTAAAGATCAATCATTGTTAGTAGAGGATAACTGGATGAGTATCAGCAATTTCAAGCAATTTTACTGATCGGATTATGTTGCTAATGACTAAATATCTCCCTCATCTCGGTAAACTAATAACTAAGTTTAATTATGTGATTTTAGAATAATTAAGAGTTTGTTGGTTGATATGAGCAATACAGTTTGGGAATTAGATTTTTATTCACGTCCAATTTTAGATGAGAATGGCAAGAAAATCTGGGAAGTGTTGATTTGTGAGAGTCCCAACGATATAGATCGATCGCCTGATAGTTTATTTAAATACAATCAATATTGCTCTGGTAAGACGGTCAACTCTTTGTGGTTAAAAGAAGCAATTGAAAAAGCGATCGCCGAAGCAAAAACTTCGCCCAAGAAAATTCGTTTTTTCCGTCGTCAGATGAATAACATGATCGTCAAAGCCTGTGAAGATGCTGGTATTACTCCTCTTCCTAGTCGTCGTACTTATGCTCTTAATCAATGGATCGAAGAAAGAATTAAAGATGTTTATCCCCAAGAAGAGGGATACGATCTCAAAACCGCCAACACCCTTTCAGTACAATATCCACCCTTGAACCCTATCCCCCTACCCGATGCTGTCAAAGGAGATCAGGGAGATAAATGGATCTTTGTTAGTTTGACTGCGGCTGACTTTGATGAAATGAAAGAATGGGATATTGCTTTTGAAGAATCTTTTTCCCTTTCCTTAATGGATATTACTCCAGATACCATTATTCCTGGCTTAATTATCTACTCTCCCCGCGCTAACCCTCTTGCGGCTTGGATGTCGGGATTGGAAATGGGTTATTTAAATCTAGAAACGGATCTGCGTCCTCAATTGCGTTTAGAAACAGGATTAAGCGACAGTTGGACGCTGGTTAATCTAACCAATAAAGAAACCGTCCAACAGGCGCAAGATTTTGAAACAGCTAAACAGAAAGCCAGTGGAGTACACTTCCTTGCAGTTCAATCATCTCCAGATTCTGAATCTTTTGCAGGATTTTGGTTATTAAAAGAGTGATTTTACGCCTGATGTGAATTACTTCATTTATTTGTTTTAGCTAATGGCTAATAGCTAATAGCTAATAGCTATAGCTTTACTGTGATTTGGACGGTACTAACCGCTTTTCTAAAGACTTCACGCGAAGTTTGGCAGTATTATTTTCAGGATCGTATTTCAAAGCTTCTTTGTAGGTTTCTACTGCTTTGAGAATCATCTGTCTTTTTTCATAAACATTAGCCAGATTATTTAGAGCAACGACATAATCAGGATATAGTTTCAAAGCTTCTTTGTATTGGCGAATCGCAATGTCATATTGTTCTTGAGCAAAGTAAGCATAGCCCAGAGCGTTATGAATTAAAGCCTGATTTTCTGGCTCTAATTCCTTGTCTGCCTTTAAAGCTTTATTTAACAAGGTTACCGATTGAACAAATAGCTTTTTATCTAAATAGAGACTACCCAATTCATAATATTCTTCAGCCGTACCTTTTTCTTGTTTGAGTTTATTTTGGAGACGAGAGAAAGTACTTTCTTGCTTACGAGTTTTGATTACTTCGCGCAAAATGTAAATAGCAGCGAAAACTAGTATTGCCAGTAAAGCAGAGATGTATATTATAGGTAAATTCTCATTCATGAGCGATCGCAGTTTAACTTGAATTTTTAACTTACATTTATGATTATTGATGATTGTCCCATATATACCAAAGCAAGATCCTTAACTGTTAATAAAATGTTGAAGCCTAAAGCCATTTCCAATCAGAGAAAGTAGCAGCCTGTCCGCACTTTTGCCCCGAATCATCATGTAAATTCCAAATTGTTGTCGTTTTAATCAAGAATCTTTGCCCAGTACGCGAAATCCTTACTCCTTGGTAATTATCGATGTATCCTTGTTTAGCTACTTGTTCTAGCGCAGCGGCTCTAGTAGCTCGGTTGACTGGTTCTGCGGTTAATCTAGAAGGAGTTTGAATTAATTCTTCCCAGCTAGTTGACCATAGTTGCAAAGCTTTCTGATTACCATAGTTCAGTATAGGATCTGCTTGAGTGCCATGAGAAACGAGCGCAAAAGGAGCATAAAATAAATCTTTGGCTAATTGCTCTGGGGTGCTGAGAGGATCGATCAACTCTTTACCCAATAGTTGTTTAAAACTCTCTGCTAAAATTTGACTCCAACAAATAATTTCTGGCTGTTTCCAAACTGGCACGGACATAAAATCAAGGACAAGAATCTAAAAAATAAAAAGCTGAAAAGTCACCGTTACACCGCCGTAAAACGACGGTGTAACGGTGACCGGTGTTCCCCGGTCAATCACACCATCACACTTGACTTAGCTCAATAATGTTACCATCTGGATCTTGAGTAAATAAAGCGGCACGTCCAGAAGCACTCATTTGTATCGGATATCCCTTACTCTCTAGGTGAGCTTTGACTTGTTGTACATTGTCTACTGCTAAAGCTAAGTGAGGATTTCGTCCCCATTTCTCTTGATTAACTACCTGGGAAACATAACCTGGAGCAACAATCAAGTGTAGTTGATATTCTGCGATTTGATACCATAATCCTGCATACTTAAGCGATCGCTCTGGAGATTTAACTAAACCTAAAACCTGGCTATAGAATTGTTCTGCCTTATCCAAATCAGAAACCAAAATAGCTGTATGCAAACAGCGAGTAATTTTCATGGCTCGACGTTACTTAAAATATTCTTGAATCTCTTTTTTCTCTTGCCTACTATCTAATACTTACTACCATACATAATTATGATCCCGTTACTGTAATTGGCGATCGCCATATTTAGTAGCGATCCATCTTTTTCATCTGCTCTCTTAAGCGATTGCGCTCCGTGCACTACAAAGCAATCGCCATATTTAAACTTCCAGAAAATACGGCTCTATTTACCTAGTAATTTGATTGATAAGCTTTCTTTAGTCGTGAGATTAAAAAATTTCAAGCTGTAAATATCGCTTTTTTTACTTTTTAAGGTACTATTTATATATAGATTTAAATCTATTAAAAAATTTTTACAATAGATTGAAATCAATTTAATTTTGATGCTAGACAAGGCTTTTAGCCTTTGCAATCTAATGACATACTGCATTCTATTTCTCTTAGGATTAGCAATAACCTGGGTTGGTCTCAAAACAGGAGACGAGATTCATCGATTAGCTTT
>JASJDX010000354.1 GCA_030064975.1 Pleurocapsa sp. MO_192.B19 | reverse complement strand
GTAGCAGCAGGTTCAGTTATTTCGATCGCGCCAATTTTATTATTATTCTTGTTTCTCCAGCGATATATTATCCCGACTGATGTTGGTAGTGGAGTTAAGGGTTAATAACAGCTGAGGTTACTCACTAGTATCTTTAGGCGCAAGTAACGAGTAATGAGTAATGAGTAATGAGTAATGAGTAATGAGTTTTTCAAGAGCGTGTGATATTTACGGATTACAATGATAAAGGCGATCGCGATAGCCACTATTGGGCAAATCTACAGTAGTATCCCTGGTGCAACCTAATTGGCTGAGTTTATCTTCATTTACTTCAAGATTCACGCCGAATAAATCTAGGGGTTTGGACTGTGCTGTTAAAATCTGGCTTAGGGTAGACAAGGTTACATCTACGCCATCTTTATTTTGTTGAACTAGAAGAAATTGGGATAATTGAGATGGTAAAAATTCATCCTGAGAATTTAAACGCTCAAAAGAGAAAGCTAATCCAATTAATTCCCGCAACTCAGAGTGAGTTTGATGAGTCATGGCGACTACAGCAGGAAAAGTAGAAGTCTCTTGAATATAGGCAGCTAGGCGATCTGAATGTCTTGATTTTTGAAATCCCAAGTTACCAACAACGGTCAAAGAGCCTAATAATCCCATGATTAGCAACACAACAACTACTTTATTATTGATGGCTAGATAAAATTTGCTCCAAATGGATACACCACTAGGCAAAGTTGAAGTTTCTCTTTCCAGACAAGCGGCTATAGCAACAGCAACTAATAAAATAAATACAGGAAAATAAACAAAATGATAACGGGCTGCTAGAGAAATATCTTTACCTATTCCATAAATAACTAAGAAAACAATAACTATAGATCCCAGCAAGTAACTTCCTAAAATTATCATTGGCAAACGAGTCTGAGGATTTACTAATTGCGATCGCCATCCCTGAATTAAACTAGGTATTGCCCAGATTAAAACCCCCAGAATTATCAAAGCCGAGAAAATAGTCACCAATATAGATGTACCTTCGACAGGCAACATCATTACCATCGTAATTACCCATCCCAGCAAACGAAAAATCGGCTCAAAAATTTTATTGAACTCAAAACTTGTTTGAATCCAGCTAGTTAGTTCATTATCAGAAATCCCTCTAACTATAGGCAACCAAACTAAACAACTAACCAAAGTACCAAGAGCAACTAGATATATACTGCGCCAGTGCTTTAAACTATGCTCGCGACGATTAAGTAACCAAAAAACAATTATGGCGATCGCTTCTGCACCTAAAGCTAGAATGAAGAAATAATGAGTAGCAACACCCAAAGCATTAACCAGAATCCAAACACAGCCCAGCCATATGGGAACAGAAATTTTTTGCTCAATTAGTTGAATAGCTCTAATTAAACAAGTAACTGAAGCAATAACCCACAAAATCGTTAAAGTATAGTGGCGGGCTTCTTGAGCTAAATAAATACCGTAGGGGGAAGTAGCCATTAGCACTGCTGCTAAATGTGCCATCAAGCGGGAGCGAAAAGTCATCCAGCCCAAACCAAAGATTGCAGGTATCGCCAATACTCCCCAAATAGCACTAAGCGATCGCGCCACTTTCAATGATACTAAATTTCCATCATGCACCCATAATTTAATCCACCAATGAGTCAACCAGAAATAAAGTGGTGGATGAGTACTTTCTTGCATCAGTCGCTCAAGGACATCAGCGTAACCAATTGCCGTATCGAAGCGCAGAGGAGATAATAAAGTCTCAATAGGAATGATTTGATCTAGGGGAATAGTAGAAAAGCCATGTCCTAAACTGTAGCCAATAGTTGCAATTTCAATAGATGAAGCTGGTTTTAAATCTAAATTAGTAAATCGAAGGATAAATCCCAAAATTAGCCAGACTAATAATAACAATATATTAATTGAATTGAGACGTTTAGGATTATCTTGATTAATCTTCAAATTATTAGGGAAAAATTACTCAAATTATTTTTATTTCTCTTGCAGTAGTCAGCAGTCATAATATCAATTTAAACACTTGTATTGTCTGACAAACTCTGAAACTATTGTTCTATATTGTTCAATAATTTAGTCTATCAAGATTCTGGAAATGAATTTTAATAAAAACTTTAAGCTTAATTTTTTGAGAGCGATCGCTTTAGTTTTAATCGGCTTTACAATTGTTTTTATCGAGCAATATTTTGTTAATTCAGCTGTAGCTTATCAGCCACAATTCTTGCAAGCTAATCTAAAGCCAAAGAATAATAATTTAGGATGTTCAGAGCGTAGTGCTTTTCATAGTGCTTTACCTTGGTTAAAAACAGATGGTAAATGGATTAAAGATGAAGCCGATAACCCAGTTACACTGAGGGGTATGAGTTTCTGCGGTTTTAATAATGATTGGGGAGAAAAAGTTTTGCCAGACTTTCGCCACAAAATCTCCAGAGTTACCAATGGAGTTAACGGTTGGTATCCCAATCTATTGCGTCTACCAATTAAAGATTATCACCTAAATAACTTTAGTTTGGCAGAAGTCTATCAAGCTTTACAAGCTGGTGTAGATGAATGTGTCACACAGAAAGTTTACTGTATTATCGATTGGCATGCAGTAGATGGAGAAGAAGGTGCTGATTGGCAATCTCCAGAAATGGATGACAAAACGAGAGATTTTTGGAACTATATGGCACCCCGCTTCAAAAATTACTCCAATGTCATATTTGAACTTTATAACGAGCCTGGCTATCCTAAAGCTGTTACAGAAGAAAACTGGTTGACTTGGCGAAATAAAGCCCAAAAGTGGGTGGATCTAATCAGAGAACAAGCACCTGAAAACATTATTCTGATTGGTTCTCCTCTTTGGTCGCAAATTACCCAATTTGCACCTAAACATCCTTTTCGTGGTACTAATTTAGCTTATGTCAATCATACTTATCCTGGGATGGAAGAAAGCTGGCCACAAGATGTAGGTATGGAATACGACTGGGAAGAAGTTTTTGGGAAAGCTGCCGATCGAGTACCTATGTTTATTACCGAGTTCGGTTGGCAAGGGACAGGTGAATGGGAAATGGGTCAAGGAACAACTTCTGATTTTGGTCAACCCATGAAAGATTTTTTAAATAATCGCCCTAATATCAACTGGGCAATTTGGACTTACGACCACTATTGTTCTCCTAGATTAGCAGATGCGAACGAAAAGGTGCGAGAGGGAGAACAAGAAATGGGGGGATTTGTAAGAGATTGGTTACGAGAGGAATGGGTTAAATCTACTAATCCAGTTAAGTCAACTTGTAACAACAGTAACTAGACTTGATACTAAATCCTCTTAAAATACACCATTTAAAAGTTATGTGAGGGCAGAGGGCAGAAGGATTTAAACCCGTTCAAGGCTCTAATTTAAAAGTAGGTTTTCAAAATCGGATTTAGTATCATAAACATTCAAGAAAAATATAGTCATATATAATCATGTCTAGTAAAATATAGACATGAAATTATCGGACTATGCCAAGCAAATAGGAGTTAGCTATCAAACTGCATGGCGAATGTACAAAAGAGGCGAACTTGATGCTTATCAATTGCCCACAGGAACTATTGTAGTTAATACTGAAACCAGTGGTTCATCAGAACCAATAGCCTGTATCTATTCTAGAGTTAGTAGTGCTGAGAATAGACCAAACTTAGAAGCTCAGGCGGAAAGGTTAGCCAATTATGCTATAGCAAAAGGTTATCGAATATACAAAGTAGTTAAGGAGGTAGGTAGTGGATTAAATGATAACCGCAAGCAACTAGCCAAGATACTGGTTGATGACAATTACAACATCTTAATTGTCGAACACAAAGAGCGGCTTGCCAGATTCGGACTTAACTACATGAAAATCTTATTAGAAAAAACGGGAAAAAGGTTAGAAGTAGTTAACGAAGCTGATAATGGAAAAGACGAATTAATGCAAGATTTAGTGTCAATAATCACTTCTTTTTGTGCCAGACTATATGGCTTGAGAAGAAGCAAAAGAAAGACTGAGAAGATAATTAAAGAATTAACTGATGAGGCACGTTGAGAAACATATTGTCCAACCAAACAATCATATTTGGCAACAAATAGATAACTTGTGTTTTTTGTCAAAAAACCTTTACAACTATGCTAATTATTTAGTTCGTCAGTCTTTTATTTTTGACAAGATTTATCTTGGATTCAACCAAATTTATCATCTCGTAAAAGATAAGCCAGATTATCAAGCTTTGCCGAGAAAAGTTAGCCAGCAAGTGCTTCGGTTGTTAGATAAAAACTGGAAATCATTTTTTGAAGCAAACAAAGCCTATCAAGAATCTCCCGACAAATTTACTGGTAGACCTAAATTGCCCAAGTATAAACATAAAACTCAGGGGCGTAACCTACTTGTTTATACAACTCAAGCAATTAGTAAAACCTGGCTCAAAAAAGGAATAGTCAAGCTTTCTGGTACGGATGTCGCTATTTCCACCAAAGCCAAAAATATCGCTCAAGTTCGTATTGTGCCCAAAGTAGGGCAATATGTAATTGAAGTGATTTATGACCAAAGCGAATATCATACCGTAACCAATTCTGAAGCCATAGCAGCCATAGATATTGGAGTAGACAACTTAGCAGCTTTAACATCAAACCAAACAGGAATAAATCCTGTCCTGGTTAACGCAAGAGCCCTTAAAAGTTTCAATCAGTTCTACAACAAAACTACAGCTCAGTTACAATCTTTGCTCCAAGGCAAAAAGCAAACATCTAACCGTATTAGAAGATTAACAGCCAAACGTAATAATCAGGTTGATACTTATTTACACCAAGCTTCTAGATGGATAATTGACCATTTAGATAACCATGGCATTGGCAAGTTAATTATCTTTGGTATTGTTGAAAGCTCTTACCGTGTGGGCGATCTCGCGGAGCGAGGTGGCAGAGCCAATCGCCTTAAAATTGGCGAGGATTATGGAGAGATAGTTTAGATATGGACTTCGAGGAATTCGTCTAGATTAAATTAAATTACAGTGTTGCAAAATCTTTTGAAGTTCACCGAAATATTGGCACTTTTCTTGACATTTGCTATGTTTCAATAAATGATCGTCCTTTAAATACAATCGCTCATTTAATAGCTAATGATAACATTACTAAGCAAAGCTCAAAATATCTACTTTATTTAGGTTTTACAGTGGCAAAGGTTGTAGTCGAAAACGTCTATAAAAGCTACTCTCGCCCCAAGGGAGATCGCGGCAATATATCTGATTCAGCAGCGATAAGTAAAACAGATCGTTCTTCCATTAAAGCTTCGTCTAGACAAGTTAGTGTGTTAAGAGATATTAATTTTACCGTTGAAGATGGCGAATTTTTGGTTTTAGTTGGCCCTTCTGGCTGTGGAAAAAGTACTCTGTTGCGCTTACTAGCAGGATTAGAAGAATTGACAGGGGGTAATATTAAAATTGGCGATCGCCTGGTCAATGATTTACCCCCCAAAGCCAGGGATATTGCGATGGTGTTCCAAAATTATGCTCTTTATCCCCATTTGAATATTTACGATAATATTGCTTTTGGCTTACGACGTAATTCTGAGACTAGGGGACAAGGGGACCAGGAGACAGGCAGAAAAGAGCAAGTCCAATCCCGTGGAATAGACGATATCCTTACAGCAGTGACACGCTATTTGCCTCGAAGTATGCGTTATCTTTCGGCAAAAGAAAAAGCTGTGCGAGATCGGGTGAGGTATGTGGCAAGCTTATTGCAAATAGAATCTTTGCTTTACAGATTACCCAAAGAACTATCAGGGGGGCAAAAACAAAGGGTAGCATTAGGTCGAGCGATCGCTCGTAACCCCCAAGTCTTTTTGATGGATGAACCGTTATCTAACTTGGATGCCAAATTACGGACTCAAACCCGCGCCCAAATTGTTAAACTTCAGCGACAGCTAGATACTACCACGATATATGTTACCCATGACCAAATTGAAGCGATGACCATGGGCGATCGCATTGCCGTAATGAATAATGGGCAAATTCAACAAATTGCGCCCCCGCTAAAAATCTACGAGCAACCTGCTAATCGCTTTGTAGCAGAATTTATTGGTTCTCCACCGATGAATTTTTTACCTGTAGATCTTGTTCCACCTCTCAAATTAGTACATAAATACTTTGAGCTTAATTTACCTGAAATCTGGATAGAGCCTCTGCAATCTAGTCAGGCAAAATCAGTGATTTTAGGCATTCGCCCCCAACATTTATCTATAGGCTCAGAAAGTAAATCTAGTATCCAAATTACGGTAGATTTAGTAGAGGCATTAGGTAGCGAAACCTATATCTCTGTCCATTTAGCAGCAGATCCTAACACAACATTAACCGTATCTTTACCCCCCGATCAACCAATTGCGATCGGTGATTCTCTTTGGCTAGCGGTAGATGTTAACAAAATCCATCTTTTTACAGTTGATGATGGACAGGCGATCGTTCTTAAATAGGTAGGTAGATATAAATACTTATCTTTGGAATGAGGCAGAAGACAGAAAACAGAAGCGACAATATCTCAGATCGCCATCAACCATTAACAATCAACTATTAACCATTAACCATTAACCATTAATCATGATTAAAACACCAGATTGGGTCAAAAATGCTGTTTTCTATCAAATATTTCCCGACCGCTTTGCGAAAAGTCCAGCTACCATCAAAGGACAGTGGCAAGCTTCCACTTACGAAGGTTGGGATGCGACTCCCACAATCCAAGGATACAAAGGCGGTAATCTTTGGGGAGTAATCGACAAGTTGGATTACCTAAAAGATTTAGGGATCAATGCGATTTACTTTACGCCTATTTTTCAGTCTGCTTCTAACCATCGTTACCATACCCATGACTACTATGAAGTAGATCCCATACTAGGAGGGAATGTGGCTTTTGATGCCTTAATCAAAGCTGCCCATGAAAATGACATCAAAGTGGTACTCGATGGAGTATTTAATCATGCTAGTCGGGGCTTCTTCTTTTTCAACGATATTTTAGAAAATGGCCCTCATTCCCCTTGGTTAGACTGGTTTAAAATTCATGACTGGCCTATATCTGCTTATGACGGTAGTAAACCTGCTAACTACGATGGCTGGATTGGTAATCGTGCTTTGCCTGAATTTAACCACGACAATCCCCAGGTTAAAGAGTATATCATGCAAATTGCCGAATATTGGCTATATAAGGGTATTGATGGCTGGCGATTAGATGTGCCTAATGAAGTTGATACTCCTGGTTTTTGGCAAGAATTTCGCGATCGCGTCAAGGCAGTAAACCCTGAAGCTTATATCGTTGGAGAAATTTGGGGGGATGCTAGCTATTGGCTAGACGGAACACAGTTTGATGGAGTAATGAATTATCGCTTTACTGAGGCGACCATCGCCTTTGTTGGGGGAGAGAATTACATACCCGAATATTGCCAGGGGGAACTTAAACCCTATCCGCCTATCTCTGGAGCTGAATATGCGATCAAAATTGAAGCATTACTTGAGCTATACGACTGGGAAATACAGCTAGCTCAACTCAACCTATTAGACAGTCACGACACCCCGAGAATGCTGACTACGGTAGGGGAAGACAAAAGTATCTTTATGCTGGCTACAGTACTATTAATGACTTTTCCTGGTGCGCCAAGTATTTTCTACGGGGATGAGGTTGGTTTACCTGGAGGAAAAGATCCTGATAGCCGTCGCGTTTTCCCTGAGCCTGAAAACTGGGATGTAGAAGTATTAAAATCTCACAAGGAATTAATTGCTTTACGTCATAAATATCCTGCTTTACGCACTGGAACATATAAAACTCTTTTTGCCGCTCAAAATTTGTATGTCTTTGCCCGTCTTTTGGATGATGAAGAGATTATAATTGCTGTGAATATCAGTACGGAAAAAGCTACAGCCTCTTTCTCAGTCACAGAATTAGCATCTCAACCTAAAGAACTAGTATATGGCTCAGGGCGATTAACTTGGCACGACAGCCCTGAATCACAAAAACTAGAAATTACTCTCCCCGCCAGAAGCAGCGTAATTGTGGTTTGATTATCGAGATTCGAGGGTAATTACTGTCACTTCTCGGGGACACCAAAAACGACCAGGAAGATATGTACCTAAACCACGATTGACATACAGTTGATTTTTATCTACCTGATGCCAGCCTTGTGACCAATTCCAATGTTTAACTACCTTGGCACAGTCTTTGAGGTAGGGGAGGCGGTTGCGGAGAGGTCTAGGTACATATTGTCTAATCTTAGTTAAAACAGAAAGAATAGGACCATAGTTGGGAATAACAATTTGTCCACCGTGGGTATGTCCAGAAAGTTGTAGATCTACCCGCCACTGTTTTAGCACCCTAGCCGAGTCTGGGTTATGAGATAAAACTATCCGGGGAATATCAGCGGGAATTTGTTCCAATACGGGGGCTGGTTTAAATTCTGGAGACCAAAAATCAGGTAAACCTGCGATCGCCAGTCCCTCTCCTAAAGGATATACGATTTTATTCCACAATATTTTAAGGTTTATTTTTGCCAAAGCCTTCTTGATGATTTGTCCCGATCCCACAGGAATTAAATCATGATTTCCTAAACAACCATAAACCCCGTGTTTGCTCTGTAAGTTTTTTAAACGCTCTGCTAATTTCTTAATAGGACTAGGATTATCTGTGACAAAATCCCCCGTAATCAAGACTAAATCTGGATTTTCCGCATTGCTAAGAGCGATCGCCTGTTGTAGAGTTTGCTCTGATAAACGTATCCTGTCATAGTGTAAGTCTGATAGCTGTACTATCTTTGTTCCCGATAAATTAGGGGGTAAATTATTAATAGCGATCGCAATTCTTTCTACTTTGATTGGTTCAGTAATGATTAAGCTCATCTTATGTTAGTAATTTATGT
>JASJDX010000353.1 GCA_030064975.1 Pleurocapsa sp. MO_192.B19 | reverse complement strand
ACGATCTCTACCTCAATAGCATAGAGAGTCTTGTATTCCATCTTGTAAATGCAGCGTGGGAACTCTATGCCTTTAGGGATGGGATAGTTCGTTTATTTCACCAGATCTGCCTGCAAAGCTCTAACTGCGCTGTTTGTCCCAAAATTTTTGCTTGGCGGTTGCTAGAACTACTAATTAATTTAAAAGCAGCATTAGCTAACCATAGATCAATAGCAAAGACAATTAATCCTAAGACAATTTTACCTCCTAGAGCGATTAAAGCAATTAAACAGATTTTTAACGAGGAAGATATTGTGATTCCTTATCCAATTCGTACTCTTTATTCTTTCGACCAAGAGAAATATGATGATTATTTACCTCGTAGCACTTCAAATGATGAATGATGTGATTAAATCTTTCAATTTAATTGGTCGGTAAGATTTAGGGAAAGTTGCAGTATTTAAGAACTATGAAACAACTTGTAACAATCATAGTATGTTTTTGGTTAATCGCTCCAGCGATCGTCAATGCCGAACCAGTAGGAGAGGAAATAGATTCTCAGCCAACAGAACAATCAGTCCAGCCTGTAGAAACATATTATTTGCTAGTGTTAGAAGGAATAGGAAAAAGAGAAGTTAAAATTAATCCCCCAGCTACTAAGATTGTCGTTACTTCTCAATCGGGAGATACTATAATTCGCTGTGGTGACGAACAAAATACCTATATTTGTTCTCCTGGTAAAAGATTAGAAATTGAATATGAAGATGAGACACCTGTAATTAAATTTTGGGGAGAAAATATCAACGATACTCAAGTCAGACTACAAATTGATGTCTATCAAACAGTTCCTCTGGAAAATAATTCAGTAGAAGGTGTTAAAACTAATCTCAAAAATATAGTTCCTCAAACTTAAATAGTAATGGGTGAATCTACATAAATAGTGGGTTCTTCTAACGTAAATTCAATTTGATATGATTTGAGCTTTTTAGAAATCTTTTCATTAGCTAATTCTAACAAACGCTTGCGTAACTGAAGGGAATTTTCCGAAGACCCCAAGATAAAAAAGGTGATTCTGGCACGAGAAGCGAGATTATTCTTTGAATCGACTAGAGTAACTAGAGTACTTCCAGGATCGATACCGAATAGAGCATTGGTACTTTGTTTTACTACTTGTTCGATTAAAGCCAACTCTTGCTGGTTTAACTGACGATTAAAATTTAGATAAAGTAAAACCATTACTTTTCTACCCCGACTGACATTTTCAATATCTAAATCAGCCATAGTAGAATTAGGAATAATCATTAATGTTCCTTTAGCAGCAGTACGAATTTTAGTCGAGCGCAAACCAATAGATTCGACTCTGCCAAATAACCCACTTGCTAAACGAATGTATTCTCCTGGGAGATAAGGACGGTCTAAATATAAAACTACTGTACCTAATAGCTGTTCTAGGGTTTTTTGTGCGGCAAAAGCGATCGCCAAGCCACCAATACCCAAGCTAGCCAACAAGCCTACTAAATTTATCTGCTGGCTTTGAGCAAAAGCTACCGCAGCAATAAAGCCAATAATAATATTAGCAGCAGTTTCTAAGACTAATATTAGTTCGTCTACTTCTCGTCCAAGTTTATTAATTAAATCGATGCCATAAACCAACACGAATTGACGAAATAAACGAGAAGTTAACCAAGCAATGCTTATAATTACTGCCAAGTCAATAAAGAACTGTAAAAACTTGAATAAGCCCTGATATTCTTGTAAGAAATTTAAAGATAGTCTAATTAGAATTAAGCTACCAGCAACTCTAAATAAACGTCCCAAAGGAACGAGAAGATTTTCATAAATAGTCGTGAAGTTTTTCGGGGCAAACTGTCTGACTAATAAACTGATTAAGCTTGGCGTACCCCTGCCTAAAATTACTGATAGTAAGACAAAAACTATAAATATGCCTATTTTAATTCCCAATTGAATTATTGCTTGCTGGGTTTCAGGAACGATATTCAACCAGTTGAGAAGCTCTAAAATATTCATGAAGGGATTCAGATAGTAATGGGTGAATCAATATTGATGGTTTTTTCTTCTAACTCAAAAGCAACTTCATATTTTTTAAGTTCTTTTGATAAGTTATGTTTAGCAATATCTAGTAGCTGTTGTCTTAATTCCATAGATAATTTGCCAGAACCCAGAACAAAAAAGCTAATTTGTACTTGAGTATTCTTTGATTCTTCACCCTGAATAAGCTCGACAAATTTAACTTCTGTATTGCGAAGGTCGAGTCCAAAAATATCTTTGGTACTCTCAAAGATAATCTGTCTGATCAAGGCTTGTTCTGATTCTGGTATAGCTCGCTCGAAAGTTATATAAATTAAAGAAATGACTTTTTTAGCTCTGGTATAGTTTTCAATATTTACTTGAGTTAAAGAACTATTGGGGGCAATAATTACCGTTCCTTTACCTGAAGTTCTAATGCGAGTAGAGCGCAGACCAATAGATTCAATTTTACCAAAAGTGCCATCTGGCAAGCCGATATAGTCATCAACCACAAAAGGTCGATCTAAATAAAGAACAATACCTCCTAATAATTGTTCTAGGGTTTTTTGAGCAGCAAAAGCGATCGCCAGTCCACCAATACCCAAACTAGCAAATAATCCCACTAAATTGAGCTGATGAGCTTGGGCAAAGAGCAAAATAATCACCAAAATAATTGTGGTATTGACGATAAATTTACTGATGATTAATAATTCGCTATCAAATCGACCTCGATTTTTTACCGCAGCATCTAATAAATAAGTATTGAAAATTTGCTGAAAAATTTGACATCCCAGCTTGCTTAATAAAATTACTATGGTAATCCCTAACGGGACTTCTATTGATTTCAGCCAAATTGATTTAGCCATACTCAATAAAACTAGATCGCTAATAATTAAAAGAGAAGCTAAACCTAGTTGACTGTAATAGGGAGGAATAATTGTTTGATAGATTTCTTTAATCTGGGGAGAAGAAAAGGCGGTAATTGCCCAACCAATTAGACGGGGAAGTAAAAAAAAACTAATAGCAAAAAGCTACTGGTCAATCCCAGTAGTGTCCACAAAGTCCCCGTATCAATAGTAATCGTTTCTGGCATTAAGTTAAATATAGAGTTAAGAGTCATATCAGTTTTTGTGATGAGGAGTAGAAATATTGCTAAACCAACCTTTTTGCGGAGTAGTTTGTGCACAGGGTAACACTTTGTCGTCAGCTCTATAAGCGTGAAATCTTTGTTTGGCAAAGGTTTTAGCGATTGACTTGATGCTCAAAGTGTTACTCTGCTCCCTTGATTATTGAACAACGTCGCTTTTGGGGTTGGTTTGGATGAGGCTAATTGGCTCATCCTTTTAGGATCTCAGATTTTGGCTACTAGCGATTGGCTTGGCCACTGCGCGGAGCGCAATCGCCTTTCAAAATGGTAAAACACGAGATTTTAATTTTATGATGACTAACTTTATTAATAATCAGACTCACTCCCATAAATTATTTCTGCCTATTTGGTTCCAATGTCTGGCATTGGGAGCAATAGCAGTTGCATCGGCGGTGATCCCCGTAAAGTCTCAAACACTTTATTTTATCTATCCCCCGTTCAAGGAATCCCTGAGAGTCGATTCTCTAGATACCTTTGCCAGGGAGGGAACGGTTAACAAGGATCTGGGCTTTTATCTGAACCTAGCCGAGGCCAGCGAGGAAGCGCGAATCAAATTTCGCGAAGTACTAATTACACCCGCCCCAGTCAAGCCACTTATGGTATCTCGCTTTTTCAACAGCAAACTGGGAGAAGATCTTCTCAACCGCGTTGGTAACTATATCCAAATTCAGGGGGGCAGGAATGGCAAATACGCCCTGCGCGGAGCCATGGTGAAAGCCGCTTTCGATTCGGAGGGGTTGAGCTTAATCAATTTTTTCCGTAAGTTGCCAACCAATATCCAGTTCGATCTGAAAGAGATAGTAAGGATCTCAAAGTTGACCGAAATAGTAGTCAAGGCAACCAAGGTGTTTAGCGAAGAAGAAATTCCCCGATTGTCGGCAATAGAAGCAGCAGAAGCTGACCCGATTAATTTTGCCAATCTCCCTGACTTGCGCCAGAGGGGAAACTTTGGCGTGGAGCAACAACGGTGGACTCTCACCGATAAAAGTCGCAACCGTACTTTTTACGTTGATGTCTATCAGCCACAGCAGGGGCGTGGAGAGCCAACTCCAGTGGTAATTATGTCTCACGGATTGGGCTCTAAACCAGAAGATTTTGCTAAGGATGCGCAACACTTGGCTTCCTACGGCTATGTCGTGGCACTGCCACAACATATTGGCAGCGACTATCAACAACAGCAAGCATTATTCAAGGGATTGTCGCGGGAAGTTTTTCTCATTGATGAATTTATCGACCGCCCCCTCGATATCAGTTATGTCATCGACGAACTGGAGCGGCGCAATTCCTTGGAATTTGAGGGGCAACTCGTCCTAGAAAAGGTGGGCGTTTTCGGTCACTCCTTTGGTGGCTATACCGCGCTGGCGGTTGCTGGAGCGACCATTGATTTTAACCATCTCGAACAAGAATGCTCCATGGGCTTAGGTATGGTTAATACTGCCTTGCTCCTACAATGCCGAGCGTTAGACTTGGAGCGTAAGGACTATAATTTTCGAGATGAGCGTGTTGTAGCAGTTATAGGTCATAACCCAGTTAATAGAAGTATCTTCGGTCCCAAGGGATTGAGTCAGATTCAAATTCCGCTCCTCATGGGGGCAGGCAGTTACGATCCTGCGACCCCTTTTGTCTTTGAACAACTGCGCTCGTTCACCTGGCTGACTACTCCTAATAAGTATCTGGTGCTGCAAGAAGGGCAGGCTCACATTGATGTTTCAGCAATTGACGGCGGAATCAGCGAGGTGATTGAATCGATTGAAGAGTTAACTCTACCGGAAACTCAATTGCTTAGAAATTACAGCGATGCCACGATACTTGCCTTTGCAGAAGTTTATGTCGCCAATAATGCTGATTATCGCCCTTATATGCAATCGTCCTATCTGGAATATCTCAGCGAAGGACAGGAGTTTAAAACCTATCTGATTAGTGAGGCTTCCTCGGAGAAGTTAGTTGACGCGCTCGAGCAGTTTAGACGGGAGGAAAACTTAAAGAAGCCAATTGCAAGAGTTCGAGCAGTTCACGCGCCAGGAGGGGATGTAATAAGGTAAGTAATAATAGCAAGAAACTGTCTTTGTCGGTGTCATTTGTCTATTTAGAGATGCACCTTCCGTTTTACCGTAGGTAATGAATTTTTCCTCTATTCCCTATTCCCTATTTCTAAGTCTATCGCTCGATCTTTATCTCCATTAGATGAATTAGAAGACATTTCTTGTAAGTAATTAATTTGAGTTGGATAAGCAAACTCAATATTGTGTCGGGCAAATTCAGCTTTGATATTTAAGTTAATTTGTTGCTGGGCATTCATGTATTGGGTGTAATCATTACTATCGATAAAATAGACAACTTCAAAGTCTAAGCTGAAATCACCATAACTTGTAAAATGAGCGCGATCGAACTGTGTATGTTCTGTTTCTCTAATAATTCGTTCAATTAGATCGGGAATCAATTTTAACTGTTCGACACTAGTGTCATAAATAACACCAAATTTAAAGACTATTCGTCTTTGTTTCATACGTTTAAAGTTGCGAATTCGCGATCCAGTCAAGTCAGTATTAGCAATAATAATCTCTTCTCCACTAATACTTTTAAGACGAGTAGTTTTAATTCCCACATAGTCTACCGTACCTAAATAATCCCCGACGATAATCAAGTCTCCCAGTTCAAAAGGTCGATCGAACAAGATAGCAAAATAACTAAATAAATCTTGTAATATTCCTTGAGAGGCCAAAGCGATCGCGATCCCACCAATTCCCAAACTGGCAACTACTGCCGAGATATTAAACCCTAAGTTATCTAGTATAAAAATAATTCCAATTAACCAGATAACAATTCTAATTGCTGGTACGATGGCATTGATACTCTGTTCTACGCTAGGATTATCGCGATGATAAGTTAGCCCATATATTTTCAGTACATATTCCCCCAAAGCAGCAACTAATCTAATCCCTAAAATGGTTGAGCCGATAATAACTAAAACTTCGATCGTGCGCTCGATTATAGGATGTAGAGTTAAGTTACCAACTGCCAGATAAAAACTGCCTAAATAAATAATAGGAACAATGTGCCGTTCGAGAATTTTGATGATTACATTGTCAAAAGGATTAGTAGTTTTAGCAGCCCATTTCTTGAGACTTCTGATTGCTAAACTGCGTAGTATTTTAATTATTAAAATACTGCTAATTAAAATCAATAAAGCGATGGAATAATCTACTAATTTATTACTTAAAATTTGTATTTCTAACCAATCTAAATTCATAGCAAAATTTGAGTTGTTTATTGATTATAGACAGTCAGCGTTACTCTCAAATAACTCCTAAGTAGGTAGGCATAAATAAATATGAAGTCGAGATCGGGTTGTATTGGGTGTTATTAGTTAGCTCTGACCTTTGACCTCGACCTCTCTCAATCTTTTTCTAATTAATTTTACCCACCTACTTAACCTCTTCAAGTTCCTGATGGTGAAACCATTCCTTCCAAATGGTCGAATCGTTTTTGAATGGTTTCTGGTTGCACTGTGCCGACTCGTGATAGTAACACAGCACCAAAACCAAATAAGTTCAGCATCAAGATAATTAATCCTCCAGCAATGGGGACGAGACTAATTACAGCTAAAATTAATATTCCTACTGAAAAGGGCAGAAATTTAGCAGTTTCTCTGCGAGGAAAAACTTTTTTGCCAATCCATAGTCCAGTGACAATCGCGCCTAACAAACCAGCGACAGCAAAGGCTAAATTAGCAATAGGAATTAGCAAAAAGCCAAATACGCTACCAGCAAACAGGGCAATAAATAGAGTAATAGCCACAATACCACCTAACCCCCACATACCACTCTTAAACGGATGTTGATGCATGGTTGCAGTAATAGTTTGAATATGACCTGGAAGTAGCAACAGCAAAAATACCCCAAAAGCAAAGACAACTATTAGAGAGACTAGCGAGAATAAGGCATTGGTCAAATAAAGAGTCCCAAATAAGCCAAAGCGATCGAATAATGCCTTGGCATTACTAAACATAGCTACTTCACTACCGTCAACCATTGCCCCCTCTTCTTTAACAATTTGTCCGCCAATGGCTACCGCATCCCCGCCAACGCGAGCATTGGGCTTGAGAATTACATCACCGCCAATAGCCACAGCATCGTGGGTAACTTGCCCTTCATTAAGAATTGTCACATCACCACCAATAGCTACAGCATCGGTCATGACTTGTTTTTCGGGGACTGTGACATCAGTACCCATTTTAAAAATGTTAATATCACTCTCGCCCTTTGCAACAGCAACGTCAGTTACAAAAACCAATAGTATAGCTGCCAGGAAAGCCAAAATTAACAGTCTAACTCTACGCCAACTCATTTTTAAATTCTCCTTTCATTTAATCATTGGTCAATAGTTACTTCCTCTTCTGAGAAGCTAGAGCGTAACACTTCATCTAAGTAGCCATCATGAACTACGTACGCCAGTATCAATGAAAATGTATTTTTCAAGTCAGATAGATATAAATTAAATATTTATCGGTGAAACAAGGCAGAAGAATAAAAGGGTTTAGTCTCCATCATATTTATTTACCTAATTCATGTTTTTTTATATTCGTCTACTTACAGGTCTTTTCGGTGTTGGTTTGGTGCTAGTTCCATTACCCAGATGTAGTAAGATTTGTGAATAGCGGTTAATAATCCAATAATTAAATGTAGGAGCGACGCACCATAGATAATCCTTTTTTTATAGTTAAAATCGTTAAGTATGGGTTGGTGGCGCGATCGCCAATCCAGGAGATACTATTGACAGTCGTAGTATCTTTAAACAAGCCGAACAAAATTTAGAAAAGGCAAAAGAACAAAAACGTAACTCAATAGTGATTACAGAAGTGGCTGCTGTAGTTGAGTAGAGGAAATCCGCTCGTGGTTTACAGGGGAGCTGGTTAATATATTAATTCGATGGAAAAATTTAAGTTTGGGTTATTTAAAGCCAAAATTAGCTTTAAACATTTAAAGGAAATCATACCTACAGATATTAAAGCTTCACTCTCAGAAGAGAATAACGAACTGACAGCAGTGCAAGTTAATCAAGTTAAACGACAAATCGCAAGTTTAACTACCCATCCAGTTCAACAATCGGAAATTGTCGATACTTTCACCTCAGCTTTAGCACGATGGCAGGAACAACCAGAAGGAAATAATAATTTAGTTATTTTATCTAGTCCCGTTGCACCATTGACTAAAGTTATCAACGAATTACTAGCTAACCTAGAAGCAGAGAGTCTCATAGAAACTAAATCTCTAACCTGGCAAGCCAGACTGCACGATTATCGACAAATTAAAAGCGAACTACTTGCCAGTATTCAAAATGCCAATGCCAGCACCGAAGCTACATCCGATTGCTATAAACTAATGGTCATTAGTCGTTTAGAATGTTTTTTTCTGCGCTGTATCGGTGGTTTAGAAGCGATTGAAGTGTTACGAGATTTGATTGCTAGCGATTCTGCTCGCTTTTGGTTAATTGGCTGTAATAGTTGGGCTTGGCAATATTTAGAGAGAATTTATCAGATAAGTGCCTATTTAACTAATACCGTCTTTTTGCCATCATTAAATCAAGAACAAATGCAGGAATGGTTACAGCCTTTGATGGCAGAAATCAATCCTTTTTGGCAAGCAGATAATGAATGGCTACAGATTAAAAAAAAGGAAATAAAAGCAGCTAAGAGAAAACATCAAGAATTTGATGAAGTAGCTAAAATTCAAGCAGA